>DASUWA010000009.1 GCA_036378675.1 Acidimicrobiales bacterium | reverse complement strand
GGCGACCGTCCGGTCGTACATCGGCATGCCCGGCACCCGGTACACCCGGCTGGCGAGCTTTGCCTTCACTGGGTGGGTCTGGAGGATCTCCGCGGTTCCGTTAGGGACGACCCACTTGCCGGAGTCGCCCGGCTTCGCCTTTGGTGCTTTGGCTGACGTGGCTTTGCCAGATTTGCCGCGTGTGGCGCCGGCGGACTTTCCTGCGGTGGCAGCCTTCTCGCCGGCTGGCTTCCCGTTTCCGGTCGCCTTGTCCCGCGTTGCCGCCGCCCCCTTGCCGTTCGGTTGCGTCTCTTCTTTCGCCGGCACGGGCGTGCCGGTCTTGGCTGGGGCGGTCGGCGCAACGCCGGGGGGGTCAGGCGCAGGGCTGGAAGGGTCGGGCCACCCGCCCGATGCCGGCGTCACCTCCGGACCATCGATCCACGCCTTCAGAGCCGAGCGTGCCACCCACAACGCCATCGCCAGGAGACCCATCCAAACGACGGCACGGATTAGTCGTTTCACCCGCCTGACGCTACCGCCCGGCGTGGCAGCGGGTTCGCGCCGGCGGCTGCCGGCGGCTGCCGGCGGCGCCGGCTGGCGGCTGCCGGCCGCGTACTTCGGGGACTTCGGCCGCCTCGGCCGCCTCAGCCAAGGGTTTGATTGCAATAAGGCACCTAATAGGTGCCAAATCGCAAGAAATGCGTTCGGCGACGCACCTCGTGGGTGACTTCCACCTCGCCCCACATACCCCGAGGTGCGGCTAGCCGACCGCCGGCATCCACTCGGGCCGCCGCGCCTCATGCGCGTCGATGTCGCCCGCGTGGAGAAGCGTCAGCCCGATGTCATCGAGCCCCTCCAGCAGCCGGTGCCGGGTGGACGGATCGAGCGGGAACTCCGACTCGAGCCCCGCCGCCGGCGCTGACACTGTCAGGCGCTCGACGTCCACGGTCACCTCAAGCCCAGGTTCTGCTTCGACCGCTCGCATCAACGCCTCGCCGAAGGAGGCGGACACCTGGACGGGCAACAGGCCGGACTTGGTGGCGTTGTTGCGGAAGATGTCTCCGAACCGGGGCGAGATGACCGCCTTGAATCCGTAGTCCATCAGGGCCCACACCGCGTGTTCCCGCGACGAGCCGGTTCCGAAGTTCGGTCCGGCGACCAGGATCGTGGCGCCGGCGTACTCTGGCTTGTTGAGGACAAAATCCCGGTCGTCCCGCCACTCCGAAAACAGGCCCTTCCCGAACCCGGTCCGCTCCACCTTCTTCAACCAGTCGCTCGGGATGATCTGGTCGGTGTCGACATCCGACCGGTCCAGAGGAACGGCCGTACCTGACACGATCCGCACCGGCTCCATCAGGCACCGCCTTCCAAATCACTAGCCCGGCCGGGGCCCCAAGACACCGATCTGGCCCCGGCCTCCGGGCAGCGTGGGGACCCCAGCCCCACGCCCGGCCGTGAATCCGGCAGCCCGGTCATCGAAGATCCTCCGGGGTTGCAAAATGACCGGCGACCGCCGTCGCCGCGGCAACCGCCGGCGACACCAGGTGCGTCCGGCCGCCCCGCCCCTGGCGCCCCTCGAAGTTGCGATTCGACGTGGACGCCGACCGTTCGCCGGGCTGGAGCTTGTCCGGGTTCATCGCCAGGCACATCGAGCAGCCCGGGTTGCGCCATTCAAAACCCGCGCTAGAGAAGATCCGGTCCAGGCCTTCTTTCTCGGCCTGCGCCTTCACCTGGCCGGAACCGGGGACGACGAGCGCTCGCACGGACTGAGCGACCCGCCGGCCTTCGACCACGGCCGCGGCCGCACGCAGATCCTCGATGCGGCCGTTGGTGCACGACCCGATGAAAACAGTGTCCACCCTCACATCCCGCACCTTCGTCCCCGACGCCAGGCCCATGTAAGCGAGAGCCCTTGCCGCCGCGTCGCGCTGGGAAGGCTCGGCGAACTCGTCGGGCGAGGGAACCGATCCCCCGATCGGAACGACCTGAGCGGGATTGGTTCCCCACGTGACGAACGGCGTCAATGACCCGCCGTCGAGCGAAACCTCTTTATCGAAGGAAGCTCCCTCGTCGGTGACCAACGACCGCCAATCGTCGAGCGCCCGCTCCCAGCCCGCCCCGGCCGGGGCGTGCCGGCGCCCGTCCAAGTACTCGAACGTCGTGTCGTCGGGGGCGACCATACCTGCCCGGGCGCCCGCCTCGATTGACATGTTGCACACGGTCATCCGGCCTTCCATCGAAAGCGATCGGATCGCCGATCCCCGGTACTCGATCACGTGACCCATCCCGCCGCCGGTACCGATCTCACCGATGATGGCGAGAACGACGTCCTTCGGGGTGACACCCGCAGGAAGAGCGCCGTCGACCGTGACCGCCATCGTCTTCGGCCGGCGCTGGGGCAGGGTCTGGGTGGCGAGGACGTGCTCCACCTCGCTTGTCCCGATCCCGAAAGCGAGGGCACCGAACGCCCCGTGCGTCGATGTGTGGCTGTCCCCGCACACGATGGTCATGCCCGGCTGGGTCAGGCCGAGCTCCGGGCCGATGATGTGAACGATCCCTTGGTGGGCGTCGCCCATCGCGAACAGCCGGATGCCGAACTCGGCGCAGTTGGCCGCAAGGACCTCCATCTGCCGCGCAGAGATCGGGTCCTCGACGGGCTGATCGAACGCGGTGGTCGGGACGTTGTGGTCCATCGTCGCCAAGGTGAGATCCGGCCGGCGGACCTTGCGCCCCGACAGGCGGAGACCGTCGAAGGCCTGAGGTGAGGTCACCTCGTGAACGAGGTGAAGATCGATGTAGAGAAGGTCGGGCTCGTCCTTGCCCGACCAGACGACGTGGCGTTCCCAAACCTTGTCGGCGAGCGTACTCGGATGGTTCATAAGCTGTCCCACATATTGAGATAGTGTTCCGGGTTGTGGGAGAGAGTCTAAGCGGCGTCGGCGTGCTGGACAAGGCGATCTCGATCCTCACCGCGCTCGCTACGGGGCCGGCCGCCCTTTCGGAGCTCTCGGCGCAAACAGACCTCCCTCGGGCGACGGCGCACCGGCTGGCATCGGCGCTCGAGACCCACGAGCTGGTCGCCCGGGACGGTACCGGCCGCTACGTGCTTGGCCCGGGCCTCGCCCGCCTGGCCGGCAGCGCCGGCGGCGCCAGGCGCAAAACGATCGTCGAAGCGGCAACTCCCGCTCTCGTCAACTTGCGCGACCAAACGGGAGAGAGCGTCCAGCTGTACGTGCGCTCGGGAGAGAGCCGGGTCTGCGTGATGTCCCTCGAATCCCCCCACAGCCTCCGCACCATCGTCCAGGTCGGCGCGACCCTGCCCATGGACCGAGGGTCCGCGGCGAAGGTCCTCAGATGCGACGCGGACGTCCTCAAGCGCGGGTGGGCGGAGAGCGTCGAGGAGCGGGAAAAAGGGGTGGCCTCGGTGAGCGCACCGATCATCGTCGACTCCGAGGTCGTTGCGGCGGTGTCGGTTTCGGGGCCCATCGACCGGACCAGCCGTCAACCGGGCCGGCGTTACGGCGCTGCGGTCGCCGAGTCCGCCAGACAGATCTCGGGATCCCTCAAGCCTTCGACGTGACCTCGGCGCGCTGTTCCACCATTTGACACGCCGCGCGCAGCGCCGGCACGAACACCCTCGCCTCGTCTACGCACGCCCTGTGGGTTCCCTCCACCTCGAACGTCTGCGAGCCGGGAATCAGGCTCGCGAGGCGGCGCTGCCGTCTGGGGGAGACAGTGGTGTCGAGCGTCGTGACGAGGACCGCCGCCGGCACGTCGACGTCCCCTATCCACGTGGTCGAGTCGAACCGGCCTAGTGCGAGGCCCGCCTGGATCATCGCTGCGGGGTCGTTGCGCTCCCATTCCTGGATCGCCCACTCGGCGGTTCCGGCGATCGCGGACCGGTTGCGCAGCACGTAGCTGACGCCCCACTGCCGGGCTTCGTAGGGGATCCCTGAGAGGGCCAGAGACAGGCCGTAGCCGGCCACTGCCATCAGGCCGCCGAACTCGCGCCGCACCGCAAAACGAGCTGCGGTCGCCCCGAGCACCAAACCCTTGACCTTCGACGGGTGGCGCCGCCACAACAGCTGCGCCACGGGGCCGCCCATGGAGTAGCCCGCCACGATCGCCGGCCCGATCTCCAAGCGGTCGATCAGCGCGGCGACGTCGTCGGCGCAGTCCTCCAGCCGGAACGGGCGGCGGCTGCGGATCCCTCTGCCGTGGCCCCGGTGATCCAGCGCGACCACCCGGTGGTCCTCGGACAGGGGGCCGAAGCACCGGTACCAATTCAGGCCGGCCGTCGACGTCCAGCCGTGGAGCAGGACGACCGCAGACGCGTCGCCCGCGGGCCCGGGACCGCTGTTGTACACCCACGTGCGGCCCCTGCCGGGCAGCTGCACGTACTCGGCGGGTGGCAGCTTCGGCCGTTTCACCTCCATCAATAACAAGGCTAAGCCACGCCGGCAGTCTGCCGGCGTGGCAGATCAGCCCGAAGCAGCGGCCATCGCCGATCGGTGGCGCTCGGTCGCCCAGGCGGCGGCATCTTTGACGAGGGCCGGGTGGTAGCGCCAACGGGTGAGCTGGCGCTCCACCGCCTCCGGATCCTCGCCAAGCTCCAGCAGGCTGAGGGCGAGATGCCTCGCCCGCTTGCGCAGGCCGTCTTCGGGTGGGTCGAGAAGCTGGTCGGCTTGCCAGCGGTCGTGAGCCTCCTGGAGCGCCGGCGACAGGCGGACGGTGTGGCGCCGGCTGAGGGGCGGCAGCCGGCGCCTGACCGCGAGCTGCTCGGGTCCGATGACCTTGGCCAGCTCGAACTGGATCATCCTGTTGACAGTCCGGAGGAACGGCGAGTGCCGGCCGCCCTTGTCGCCCAGACCCAAAGCCCGGGCGGTCTCCCCGAGCGGAAGGTCGAACCCCTGCGGGCTGGCGTCGAACCCGGCTGCGACTCGCCTCATCAGCCACGTGGTGCTCGGGCCGATGATCGAAAGCCAGAAGCGTTCGACGTACTGCGAGCGGGGATCGAACCCGACCTTGTCGATCACGTCGTCCACCCAGGGTTCCACCCTGAGCACTTCTGACTGGAACGTCACCATCGGTAGCACTGTGAACTCCTCAGTCTTTTTCAATAAATAAGAAGCTATTTCATGCTATCCAACTCTGAACCGGTCCGCAAGGGCCATTTGAGACACTGGAGTGATGGACGGCGACCGGGGGACCGAGGCGGACCGGCTGGCGCATGCGAGGGAGCTCCTGGCTGCCCCCAAGAGGGTCACGGTCCTGACCGGGGCGGGCATCTCGACCGATTCGGGGATACCGGACTTCAGGGGGCCCCAGGGCGTCTGGACCAGGAACCCGGCGGCCGAGAAGACCTCGACTCTCTCCCACTACCTGGAGGATCCCGATGTTCGCCGCCAGGCCTGGCAGAACCGGCTCACGTCGCCGGCCTGGGACGCCCGGCCGAACCGGGGGCACGAAGCGCTCGCGGAGCTTGAACGCCAGGAGCGGCTGGTCGCCCTGGTCACCCAGAACATCGACGAGCTTCACCAGCTGGCAGGGAACAGCCAGGAGAAGGTCGTCGAGCTTCACGGGAGCATGAGGCGGGTGGTCTGCTGGGACTGCGGAGTCGAAGGGCCGATGCTGCCGACCCTGGAGAGGGTTCGGGCGGGCGAGCCAGACCCGGCGTGCACCGAGTGCGGCGGGATCCTCAAATCGGCAACGATCAGCTTCGGCCAGAACCTCGATCCAGATGTCCTGGAACGGGCCGACCGCGCGGCGCGGACGTGCGACACGTTCCTTGCCGTGGGTTCGAGCCTGGTCATTTATCCGGCGGCCGGTCTGGTCCCTCTCGCCAAGCGGGCCGGATCCGCCCTGGTGATCGTCAACGCTGAAGAAACCCCCTACGACGATATTGCCGACGTCGTTTTGCGCGGATCGATAAGCGACGTCCTCCCGCAGATCATCTGAATGGCGCTACGACATTGGCCCGGCGGGGCCCCAACCCCGCCTCCTCCGGAAGCGTGGGGACCCCAGCCCCACGCCCGGCCGTGACATGCTTACCAGCGGCCGCGATGGACCACCTCCGAGACCGGCCGCCGGCCTCGCACCGCTGATCCCACGGGTCCGCCTTCCGGCGCCGGCCAGCCGAGAGCGACGGCTCCGATCGGGTCCCACCCCGCCGGAATCCCGAACGCGTCCCGCAGGCGCGCCCGATCGCCGCGTAGCCCGAAAAACAACGCCCCCAAGCCTTCTTCCACCGCACCCAGAAGAAGGATCATCGTCGCGAACGAAACGTCGACCACCCAGAACGGCGCCGGCCAAGCGTCCTCGGTGGTCATGCCGTGTTCGATCTTGTCCGGCTCGGAATACCGGTCGAGATAGGCGCGCACGCTGCACAGCGGAACGACGATCACCGGGGCTCGCAATACGCCCGGCAGCGTCGGGTTCTCGAGCCACACGGGGTCTGCGTCGGCGCGCCAAAACCCGTCTACCTGCTCTCGCCCGTCGAGCACTAAAAACGACCAACCTTGCGTGTGGCCCGCCGACGGGGCCCGACTCGCCCTGTCGAGCAGCCGGTCAACGACATCTGAGGGCACAGGGTCCCCGGTGAAGTTGCGGCACATCCGACGCCGGCTCAATACCTCAGCGAGTTCCATAGGGCACCTGACAAGTCACATAGATGACCGTACCGGTAGCATTTAGTGCATGGCGACGTTCCGGGATCTGCTAAAGGACACCAAGGCACGCATCAAAGAGGTGGACACGGCGGGGGCCGCCGATGAGGTCGCCAAGCCGGGGACCGTTGTCCTCGATGTGCGCGAGCCCGATGAGTACGAGCAGGGCGCGCTGCCGAACGCGATCCACATCCCCCGCGGGCATCTCGAAAGCCAGATCGAGTCCCGCTTGCCCGACCACGACGCCCACATCGTCGTCTACTGCGCCGGCGGCACCCGCTCGGCGTTCGCCGCGGACACCCTCGCGCAGCTCGGCTACTCGGACGTCGTCTCGATGATCGGCGGGTTCAACAAGTGGAAGGACGAAGGCCGTTCCTGGAGGGCGCCGGTAAGCCTCACCGCGGACCAGCGCAACCGCTACCAGCGCCACATTCTGCTGCCCGAGGTCGACGTCGCCGGCCAGGCGAAGCTGCTCGATTCGAAGGTGCTCCTGATCGGAGCCGGCGGGCTCGGGTCACCGGCCGCCCTCTACCTCGCGGCGGCCGGGGTCGGGACGCTCGGAATCATCGACATGGACGTCGTCGACGACTCGAACCTCCAGCGGCAGATCCTCCACAACATGGATCGCATCGGGGAGCGCAAGGTCGACTCCGCCAAGAAGACCCTCACCGCGCTCAACCCGGACGTAACCGTCGTCACCTACGACGTCCGGCTCGGCGCCGACAACGTCCTGGACATCTTCGCCGGCTACGACATCATCCTCGACGGGACCGACAACTTCCCGACCCGCTACCTCGTCAACGACGCGTCCCTGAAGCTCGACATCCCCGTCGTCCACGGATCGATTTTCCGCTTCGAGGGCCAGGCGAGCGTTTACCTGCCCCACCAAGGCCCGTGCTACCGCTGCCAGGTCCCCGAGCCCCCGCCGGCGGAGCTTGCCCCGTCGTGCTCCGAAGCCGGAGTTCTGGGGGTGCTGCCCGGGATCATCGGGAGCATCCAGGCGATGGAGACGATCAAGCTCCTCCTTGGCATAGGCGACCCCCTCGTCGGCCGGCTGCTTGCCTACGACGCCCTCGAAGAGTCGTTCCGGACCTTCAAGGTGAACCGCGATCCGGAGTGCGCAGCGTGCAGCATCCCCAAGGAACTGCTCGTCATCGCCGAATATGACGAGTTGTGCATGCCGCATCCGATCGAGGCTCCGAAATCCGCTTAAGCGGGTTCGCAGAACCTCCGGCTGAGAAACGGGCGGCTAAGTCCGCCCGTTTCGAGCCACGCGTGGCGCGGACCCGCTTAGGGCAAATCCTTTTAGGAAAAATCGCAACGGTTGGTGTGCTCGCCCTTGTGCCCCTTGGTCTGGCTGCGTGCGGCGGAGGCCAGTCCGACACTGGGGGAGCGCTAGGTCAAGCTCCGCCGACCGCGGCACCGGGCGCATCGCTCCAGGCGACGCCGGGGCCTCAGGTCAGCATGGGGCGGGTCAACGGATTGCCGGTTCCGCAGCTCGCCGGCAAGCCCAGCATGAACGCCGCCCTGAGGCAGGTTGCCTCGACATTGTCCGGGACCTGCACCGTCGCGGTCGAACGCGACGACTCGCGGCTCGGCTCGTTCCTGTGGACCTGCACGGACGGAAAACGAACCGCTGTCACGTTCGATCAGCGCAACGAGCACAACCTCAGCCTCGACGACCTGTTCCAAGGCAACTACCGGGCGTACCTGACCACGACGGCCGTCGCGCAGATGAAGGCGGACGGAGTGTCGAGCCCGTCGGCCGGCAACTTCTCGGTGTGGTACTTCACGCCATCGTCCTTGGTGGTCGCGTTTCCGGGGTCGATCGTCTCGTTCCCGGTAACAAGCCTGGGAAGCTACGTGCGACCCTCCGGCCCACTAGCGACCTGAACTATTCGGCTGCGTCGGCGATCGCCTCGGACAGGGTCGGGTGCGCGAGGACGCTCTCGACAATGTCGGTCACCTTCAGGTTGGCGGTCACGGCCAGCGCGATCACCGAGATCAACTCGGCCGCATGGCGCCCGACGATCGACCCGCCGAGAACAACGCCGGTGGCCGGGTCGGAGAGGATCTTGACGAACCCGGTCGGGTCGTCGTTGATCAACGCCTTCGCCGCCGCCGCGTAGGGAACCTTGGTCACCCTTATCTTGCGTCCTGTGGCGAACGCTTCGGCCTCCGCGAGGCCGACCTCGGCGATCTCCGGCTCGGTGAAGATCGCGGACGCGGCCTTCTCGTAGTCGATGTGCCGGTGTTCGCGCGTGTGCAGCCCCATCACATGCTCGGCGATCTTTCGTCCCTGCATTGCAGCGACCGAAGAGAGCGGCAGCTTTCCTGACACGTCCCCGGCCGCGTAGATGTGCGCCACGTTCGACTGGCAGTGATGGTTGATCGGGATGTATCCGCCATCGACGTTGACGCCGGCCGCCTCCAGGCCAATACCTTCGCTGTTCGGTATCGATCCGATCGCAAGCAACGCGTGCGTGCCGCGGGCAACGCGCCCGTCGTCGCATAGCACCGCTACCGACTCTCCGTTCAACTCGATGCCCTCCGCGCGTGCACCCTTCAGCAACTTCACGCCTCTGCGAAGAAGCTCGTCTTCGAGCGCGGCAGCCACCTCAGGGTCTTTCGTCGGAAGCACCTGCTGGCGGCTGACTATCAGCGTCACCTTCGCGCCGAACGAGCTGAACATGTGCACGAACTCGACACCCGTAACGCCGGATCCGATCACGACCAGGTGCTGCGGCATCTGGGGAGGCGGGTATGCCTGCCGGGTGGTGAGAACCCGCTCGCCGTCGGGTGTCGCCCAGTCGGGGATCCGCGGCCGGCTGCCCGTCGAGATCAGGACCGCGTCGGCTTCTATCTCCTCGACCCCAGTGTCGGTCTCCGCGAAGACCTCGTGGGGGCCTTTCATCCGGCCGCTCCCCCGGATGATCCGGACGCCCTGACTGTCCAGAAGCGTCGTCACCTGGTCGCGCAGGTGGGCCTCGATGCTGTCGATCCTCTTGCGTTGCGCTACCAGGTCGAGCATCGGGTCCTGGTGGGCGAGACCCATGCCCTCCACCCTCCTGGTGAAGCTCATGGCGCCACCGGTGGCGATCATCGTCTTGGAGGGAATGCAGTCCCACAGGTGGGCCGCGCCTCCGACGACGTCTCGCTCGATCAGGGTCACTTCTGCTCCGAGGCGCGCCGCGTACGTCGCGGCCGTGTTGCCGCCCGGGCCCCCACCGATGATTACGAAACGGACCGGCATGTTCTCCTACCTGCTCGGCTGGTAAACGCCGAAAACTCCCCGCAGCACGTCGCTCACCTCGCCCAGCGTTGCCCGGCGCCGAAGCGCCTCTTTCATCGGGGGAAGCAGGTTCTGTGTTCCGCGCCCGGCCCGGTCCAACTCCTTCAGCGCGGCATCAACCGCTGCCTGGTCGCGCTCTGCCCGGGTTCTCCTCACTCGCTCGACCTGACTGCGTTCCAGCGCTGGATCGATAGGGAACACCTCGGTCAGCTCGGGCTCCTCCTCGGCGAACTTGTTGACGCCGACGATCACCTTCTCGACCGTGTCGACGGCCTTCGCGTATGCGTACGCGGCCTGCTCGATCTCGTCCTGCATATAGGCGGCCTCGATCGCCGCGACGGCTCCGCCCATTCCGTCGATCTTCTCGAGGTACTCCCAGGCCCTCGCCTCCACGGCGTCGGTCAAGGACTCGACGAAGTAGGACCCGGCGAGGGGATCGGCGGTGTCGACGACTCCCGACTCGTTCGCCACGATCTGCTGCGTCCGAAGAGCGATGCGCGCGGCCCTCGCAGTCGGAAGCCCGAGCGCTTCGTCGAACCCGTTCGCGTGCAGGCTCTGCGTCCCGCCCAGGACCGCGGCGAGGCTCTGGAGGGTGACCCGGGCGATGTTGTTCTCCGGCTGCTGCGCGGTCAGCGTCGATCCCCCGGTTTGGGTGTGGAAGCGCAACAGCTTGCTCTTCTCGTCCTTGGCGCCGAAACGCTCCGTCATGATCTTGGCCCACATTCTGCGGGCGGCACGGAACTTGGCCACCTCTTCGAAGAAGTTGTTATGGGCATTCCAGAAAAAGCTCAGCCTCGGCGCGAACTCGTCCACCGGCAGGCCGGCGTCGATCGCGGCCTGCACGTAGGCGATCCCGTTGGCGATGGTGAATGCGATCTCCTGGACCGCGGTCGAACCCGCCTCGCGGATGTGGTAGCCGGAGATCGAGATGGTGTTCCAGCTGGGGAGGTTCTCCCGGCAGTAGGCGAAGATGTCGGTGATCAGCCGCATCGACTGGCGCGGAGGATAGATGTAGGTGCCCCGGGCGACGTACTCCTTCAGCACATCGTTCTGGATGGTGCCGCCGAGCTTCGCCGCCGGCACCCCCTGCTCCTCGGCCACGAGCTCGTAGAGGAGAAGAAGGATCGCCGCCGTGGCGTTGATCGTCATCGAAGTGGTGACCTGGTCGAGGGGGAGGCCGCTCAACAGGATCCGCATGTCGTCGATCGAGTCGATCGCCACGCCGACCTTGCCGACCTCGCCTTCGGCGCGGACGTGATCGGAGTCGTACCCCATCTGGGTCGGGAGGTCGAACGCACATGACAGGCCGGTGCCACCCGCGGCGAGGAGCAGCCGCCAGCGCTCGTTGGTCGACTCTGCGTTCCCGAATCCCGAGTACTGGCGGATGGTCCAGGGCCTGCCCCGGTACATCGTCGGGTAGATACCGCGCGTGTACGGGAACGACCCCGGCTGGCCGAGCTCGCGGTTGGGGTCCCAACCGGCAAGGTCCTCGTCCGTGTAATAGGGGCGGATGTCTATGCCTGAGTCGGTGCGGCGCTCGTCCGGGGGGGCCATGCCCACCAGGTTATTTACCTAGAGGCCGATCACGACAGGTGGGCGTGCCTGGGACCCGCTGCGGATCAGGGGATCAACAGAGAGAGGTAGGGGTATCGATGCGAGTCAGCTTGTCAGGATTGGTTACAACCCAGATTGCCGAGATGACGCCGTCGGTGATGTCGAACGCCATCGCGGCGTCCTGTTGTCCGGCGGGGTCGCGCATCAGGACGCCCAGAGCGGCGTTGACCGTCGCCGGCGCGAAAGTCACGTCGGGCGAGATCCGCCTGGAGATGCTGGCGAGGAAACGGTTGACCCGGTACGGACCGGTTACCGGCCGGCGAGCGGCGTGCCTCTTCGGCCCACCGTCGGTGACGAGCACGACGTCCTCGGACATCAGGGCCATAGCGGCTTCTGCGTCGCCGGTCGAGATAGCGGCAAGGAGACGATCGATGACCGAGCGGTCCGCAGCGGTCGGTCGGTGCGGCCTGGCCCGCTGCAACTTCTTACGCGCGCGGGTTGCGATCTGCCGGCACGCCGCCGGACTCTTTCCGACGGCCTCGGAAACCTCGGTCGACGAGTAACCGAACACGTCGGTCAGAAGAAAGACCACCCTCGACACCGGATCGAGTTGTTCCAACATGGCGAGGAACCCGAGAGTGAGCGTCTCGGCCGCCTCGGCCGCCTCCTCCGGCCCCGGCGCCGTCACTATCGGCTCGGGGAGCCACGGGCCGACGTACTTCTCCCGACGCCGGTGCGCCGACTTCAGGCGGTCGAGCGCTATGCGGGTAGTGACCGTCGTCAGCCACGCAGACGGCCGTTCGATTACCTCTCGGTCGGCGGCCGACCAGCGGATCCATGCCTCTTGGACCACGTCCTCCGCGTCGACCAGGCTCCCGAGGACCCGGTAGGCCAGGCCCAGAAGGCGCGCACGCTCCTTCGTGAACAGATCTTCCGAGGCGGTGGTTTCGGTCACGCGCTCGCCGGCACGATGCAGCTGTCCGAGAAGCCCTGGCTTCGCAGACCGAGACCTGCGTTGAAGCGGCTGCGATAGTTCTCGAGAGCCACCCACGCCGCCAACTCAACGATCTCCTCGTCGCTGAAGTGGTCGTGCAGGCGCGCGGCCAGATCGTCGCTGATCACGACCGGCGTGGCTGAAGCGGCTTCGGCGTACTCCAGGACGACCCTTTCTTTTTCCGAATAGACACTGCTGTCGCGCCACACGGGTACGTCCCGAACCTTCTCCGGGTCCTGCCCTTTCTGGAGGCTCTCGTAGTAGCCGAAGTCGGTGCACCAGGTGCAGCCGATGGCGCCGGAGGATGCCTGGATCGCGAGCAGCGCCAGGTGCGGGTCGAGCTTCTTCCAACCCTTCTCTGCCGCGGTCTCGATCAGGCCGGCGGCGACCAAAACGCCCGAGTGGTGCAAGCCCGCCTGCAGCGGCTCGACGTCCCTACCGAACCGGCGCCGGCCGTACGCTGCGGCGAAACGCGATATGAGTCCTTTCGGTTGCTCGACGAGGGGAATGATTGCCATGGTGGGCAGCTCCTGAGTTCTCGTTTTCAACCTCTCTGACGAGGCAACACCCATGGCTGTGACACCGCAACTCGGAGGGACAACGCAACTCGCAGGCCGAACAAGTAGGTTGAGCGGGGTGACGGGATGCCAGTAGACCCGGTCTCTCCTGAGGATTCTCTGCACCGGCTCGTCGAGAGTCTGCAGGAGCACCTCAAGCGCATCGAGCAAGAGACCGCCCCGGAGGTCATCGGTGTGACCAAGGCGGTCGAGCAGGGCCTGGTGCCCGCGTGGCGTCGAGCGACCGAAGGGGAGCATCGCCTGCCGATCGCGGCTGCGATAGCTGTCGCCATTGCGCTCCAGCTGGTTCTGCCTTCACGACTCGTGATCGGCCCGGGGTGGCTGCTGCCGACTCTCGAGGGGCTGCTGTTCATCGGACTCACCACGTACAACCCTCGAAGGCTGAACCGAACGTCGGACGCGGTGAGGGCAGCGAGCGTCGCGCTGATCGCTCTCATCTCCCTCGCGAACGCGTGGGCAACCGCAAGGCTCATCGACGGTTTGATCAACGGCAAGGAGGGAGACAGCGCGTCCGTTCTGATATCTCGAGGCGCGAGCGTCTACATCACCAACATCATCGTTTTCGCGCTCTGGTACTGGGAGTGGGATCGTGGTGGCCCCGTTCTTCGCGCGCACGGGACCCGCCAGTACCCCGACTTCTTGTTCCCGCAGATGACTCAGCCGAGCCTCGCGCC
The DNA here is from genome assembly GCA_036378675.1 of Acidimicrobiales bacterium. Lineage (NCBI taxonomy): Bacteria > Bacillati > Actinomycetota > Acidimicrobiia > Acidimicrobiales > Acidimicrobiales bacterium. Next base: position 62,260 of record DASUWA010000009.1, on the reverse strand, counting down.
GCCCGAGTGGAAGCCGAACTTCATCGACTACCTGTACGTCTCCTTCACGAACGCGACAGCATTCAGCCCAACCGACACGATGCCGTTGTCGCGCTGGGCGAAGATGCTTATGTTGGTTCAGTCGGCGGTCGCGCTGCTGACGGTCGCGTTCGTGATCGCTCGCGCGGTCAACGTGTTGAAGTAACAGGATTCATTCGATAACGACGACGACGTCGCCGGCGCCGACCGCATCACCGGGCTTGACCTTGATCTCCTTGACGGTGCCCGACGCCTCGGCCGTGATGTTGTTCTCCATCTTCATGGCTTCGAGGACGGTTACGGCCTGACCGACTTCGACCTCGTCGCCCACCTGAACCAGGACCTTGACGATGGTTCCCTGCATGGGGACGGTCACTTGCCCGCTGCCGCCGGAGCCACCGTGCCCGTGGCCCCCTCCGGCCCTCGGAGCGCGGGGAGCCCGTGCAGCCGCGCCGGCCGAAGCACCTCCGGCCAAAACCGGGCCGACGTCCGGGACCCACAGCTTCACCTGGAAGCGTTTTCCGTCGACCTCCACGTCGACGTCGCGCTGGACGCGGGCCGGCTCGCCTTCTTCGGTCGGCGCGGGTTGAGCAGGTTGCGCGGACACACCGGAGAGATCGAGCTTTTGCTCGACCCAGTTGGTGGAGTGCTCGACTTTGACGAAGTCCGGATGCTCGAGGATCGCGATGTCTGCCGGGATCGTCGTCGCCGGTCCTTGAATCTCCATCTCCCGGAGAGCCCGAAGGGTCCGCCGGCGGGCGTCCTCGCGATCGGTTCCCCACACGATGAGCTTGCCGATGAGGTTGTCGTAGAACTGGCTGACGGTGTCGCCTTCCTCGTAGCCAGCGTCGGTCCTGACGCCGAAGCCGTTGGCACTGCGGAAGCGGGTGATCTTGCCGGGAGATGGCAGAAAACGTCCGCCCGCCGGATCCTCAGCGTTTATCCGAACCTCGATCGCGTGCCCGTTCAATCGAACGTCCTTCTGCGCGAATCCGAGGGGCTCGCCGTTCGCGATCCGGATCTGGAGGGCGACCAGGTCCATGCGAGTGACCGCCTCTGTCGCGGGGTGCTCGACCTGGAGCCGGGTGTTCATCTCGAGGAAGTAGAAGTCGCCGTCCTGGTAGATGAACTCGACGGTCCCGGCGTTCACGTACCCGCATGCTTTGGCGACCTTGACCGCCGCCTCTCCCATCGCCGCAAGCGTCGCCTCGGGTATCGCCGGCGCCGGCGCCTCCTCGATGAGCTTCTGATGGCGCCGCTGAGCCGAGCAGTCACGGGTGCCGAGGTACACCGCGTTGCCCTTGCTGTCGAGGAACACCTGCACCTCGACGTGTCGCGGCCAGGTCAGGTAGCGCTCGAGGTAACTCTCCGGCCGCCCGAAGGCCTTCTCGGCCTCTCTCTGTGCCGATTCGAGCGCGTCGGCGGCTTCGGACGCCTGACGCACGACCCTCATGCCTCGGCCGCCCCCGCCGTAAGCGGCTTTGATCGCGATCGGCCAGCCGTGCGCCTCGCCGAAGGCGATCACCTCGTCGGCCGACTTCAGGACCTCGGTCGTCCCGGGGACACCGGCGACATCGGCCCGCTGTGCCGCCAAGCGCGAGCTGATCTTGTCTCCCATCACTTCGATGGCCTCGGGGGGCGGTCCGATCCAGATGACTCCAGCCCCTTGGATGGCCCTCGCGAAGTCGGCGTTCTCGGAGAAGAAGCCGTATCCGGGGTGGACAGCATCGGCACCGGAGCGAGAGATGACGTCGAGGATCTTCTGGGTGTCCAGATAGCTCTCAGCGGCGGTCTGGCCGCCGAGGGAGTACGCCTCGTCGGCGAGGCGGACATGCAGTGCCTCGCGGTCGAGGTCGGAGTAGATGGCGACAGTCGCAATACCGAGCTCGCGGCATGTGCGGATCACCCGAACGGCAATCTCCCCCCGGTTGGCTATCAGGACCTTTGTGAGCACGAGGAGGCATTCTGTCAGCCGTGTTCCTCGACGAGCGAGTTCGCGCGGACTTAGCGGCGTTCACCCGATTCGGCGACATCCGCCTTCTCGACGTGACCGATTCGACGAATCGGGTCGTAGGGGACATGGCGGCCGAGGGTGCCCAAGAGGGGGTGGTCGTCGCCGCCGATCTTCAGACCGCGGGCCGTGGCCGCCTCGATCGCACGTGGGAGGCGGAGCCCGGTGATGCGCTTCTCGTCTCGCTCCTGCTGCGCCCGAGCGATCTGCCCTTGTCCCGGTGGCACCTGGTCACGGCAGCGGCGGGACTGGCTGCCCGCGACGCCTGCGCCGAGGTCGCCGACGTCCGTCCGGAATTGAAGTGGCCGAACGACCTGATCGAGCCCGAAGGTGTGGAAGGCGATCTGCCACCCGGCGGCCTGCCCCGCAAACTGGCCGGAATACTGGCCGAGTCGACCGCCGGCGCCCTGGTCGTGGGCATGGGATTGAACGTGCATTCGGGCCCGCCGGGGTCGGTGTGGCTGGATCAGCTGGCCGGACGCAGAGTCGGGCGGCCCGACCTCCTTGCCGCCTGGCTGCGAAAATTCGACGGGCTGATCGGGGACTGGGATGTTGTCGCTGCCCGGTACCGGAGCGAGTGCTCGACCGTCGGTAGAGAAGTCGAGGTCGAGGAGGTTGGGTCGCGGCTCGTGGGCGTCGCCGAGAGCATCGACGACGAGGGAAGGCTCATCGTCCGGCCGGCTGGTTCGGCTGGTTCGGCTGGTTCGGGCGGCAGGGCTGGTTCGGGCGGCAGGGGTGGCTCGGGCGGCCCGGGCGGCAAAGGCGGCGAAGGGGCGCCGGCGCTTGTCGCCGTCTCTGCCGGCGATGTGGTTCACCTGAGGCCGGCGTGACCCAGGGCGACGACCCTGCCCCAGTATCGTCGTTGGGGTGAAGGCGCTGATCCTCGCTGGTGGCGCGGGGACGCGGCTCCGGCCCATAACCCACACTCGGGCCAAGCAGCTGGTCCCGGTCGCCAACAAGCCGATCCTGTTCTACGGCCTGGAGGAGATCGCCGACGCCGGGATCAAGGAGGTCGGGATCGTCGTCGGCGACACCGCAGCCGAGGTTCGGGCCGCCGTCGGGGACGGGTCCTCGTGGGGAGTGTCGGTCACCTACTTGCCGCAGGAGGCGCCGCTCGGCCTCGCCCACGCGGTCTTGATCGCCCGGGAGTTCCTCGCCGAGGACGACTTCGTGATGTACCTCGGAGACAACCTCCTCAAGCAGAGCCTCAAGGACTTCGTCGACAACTTCGAGGATGACCGCCGGCGAGCCTTGTCGCCGACTCTCGACGGCCCCGGTGAAGTTCCCCGAGCCCAGATCCTGTTGAAAGAGGTGCCCGACCCTCACCGGTTCGGGGTTGCCGAGCTCCGCGACGACGGGGCGGTCGTCCGCCTGCTCGAGAAGCCCGAAGACCCGCCTTCCAATCTCGCTCTGGTCGGCGTGTACCTCTTCGACCCGACGATCCACGACGCGGTCGCATCGATTCGCCCCTCGGATCGTGGCGAGCTCGAGATCACCGACGCCATCCAGTGGCTCGTCGACAACGGACACCGCGTTCGTGCCGAAGTCCTCCAGGGATGGTGGATCGATACAGGGAAGCTCACCCCGCTGCTCGAAGCGAACCGGTTGATCCTCGAAACGATCGAGCGGAGGGTGGAGGGGGAGGTCGACCCGGCGTCCGAGTTGGATGGGAGGGTCGTGGTCGAAAAAGGGGCGGTTGTTGTCCGGAGCCGGGTTCGCGGCCCGGTCATCATCGGCGCCGGCACGACCATCCAGGACAGCTTCCTAGGACCCTTCACCGCGATCGGCCGGCGGTGCATCATCGACCGCAGCGAAGTGGAGCACTCGGTGATCCTCGACGACTGTCAGGTCCTCGGGGCGGGGCGGATCGAGGACTCACTGCTCGGCCATCACGTCGAGGTGACCCGGAGCGACCGCCGCCCCAAGGCGACCAGGCTTATGGTCGGCGACCACGGGACGATCGACCTGTACTGAGTCGGGCCCGACTCGCCGGCCTGACACGAAGCCGGCCTGACACGAAGCCGGCCTAACACGAAGCCGGCCTGACGCCGTCCCGTCTCGAAGGCCCGTCTCGAAGGCCCGTCTCGAAGGCGCGTCTCGAAGTCGGTCTGGGTCGGTGAAGACACGTTTGGGCGTAGAAATCGGCATCATCTGCGCAGTTTTCACACCCGAACGCAAGAGTTACGCCCAGAAAGCCCAGACGGAGTGCCGGCGGAACATCGAGCACGCATCAGCGAGGCGGGCGGGGCTCCACCGCAGCGCCCGCCCGGGGGCGCCGGCGGCCCTCCGGTTATCCTCGTGGGGTGAAATTACTGGTCACCGGCGGCGCCGGGTTCATCGGGTCGAACTACGTCCGGTGGGTTCTCGCGCACACGGACGACCAGGTCACGGTCTACGACGCGCTCACCTACGCCGGCAACCGGAGCACCCTGGCCGACGTCGAACGGGACTACGGCGACCGGTTCAGCTTCGTCCACGCCAACATCTGCGACCTCGAGTCACTCACCCGGTCCGTCGAGGGCCACGACGCCGTCCTCCACTTCGCCGCCGAGAGCCACGTGGACCGGTCGATCACCGGGCCCGAGGATTTCGTGGTCACCAACTGCGTGGGGACGAACGCGGTCATGTACGCCTGCCGGAACGCCGGCACATCTCGCGTCATTCACGTGTCGACCGACGAGGTCTACGGCTCGGTACCTGAGGGCCACAGCCTGGAGAGCGACCCGCTCGACCCCCGTTCGCCGTACAGCGCGTCGAAGGCCGGTTCGGACCTCATCGCCCGGTCGTACTTCTCGACTTACGAGCTGCCCGTGGTCATCACCCGCTCGTCGAACAACTACGGACCCTGGCAGTACCCGGAGAAGGTCATCCCTCTGTTCGTCACCAACCTCCTCGACGGGAAGCAGGTACCCCTGTACGGAGACGGCCTCAACAGGCGGGACTGGCTGTTCGTGGACGACAACTGCTCCGCGATCGACGCCGTCCTGCGGTCCGGCGAACCCGGCGAGACCTACAACATCGGGGCGGGCAACGAGCTGACCAACCGCGAGCTCACCGAGCGGCTGCTCGCCCTGGCCGGCGCCGGCGAGGAGTCGATCCTCTACGTCGAGGACCGGCTGGGACATGACCGTCGGTACTCGGTCGACATCACCAAGGTCCAGGGTCTCGGCTGGGAGCCGTCCCGCAAGCTCGACGACGCCCTCGAGGAGACCTTCGCCTGGTACCGCGACAACCGGTGGTGGTGGGAGCCGCTCAAGGCCGCCGGCGCTCCGGTCGGGTCGAGGGCGTGACCGCACCTTGACGGCCCAACCTTTGAAGTTCCAGCTCTTGAAGTTCCAGCCCTTGAAGTTCCAGCCCTTGAAGTTGACGCCGTCGCCGACAGGGGCGAACGCGAGCCACCTCGAATGAGGATCCTGGTCACCGGCGCCGGCGGGCAACTCGGGACCGAGCTGGTCCGGCTGCTCGGGAGCCAGCGACACCACGAGGTCATCGCCGCGACCCATCAGATGATCGACGTTGGCGACCGGGACCAGGTTCTTTCTGCGGTCACCACCGTGGACCCTCAACTCGTCATCCACGCGGCCGCCTGGACCGCCGTCGATGCCTGCGAGTCGGATCCCGACAGGGCGTGGCGGGTGAACGCCCTCGGCTGCCGGCACGTGGCCGAGGCCGCCGCGCTGACCGGGGCGCATCTCGTCGCCGTCTCGACCGACTACGTGTTCGACGGAACCTCGCCGGCCCCGTATACCGAGTGGGACCGGACCAATCCGATCTCGATGTACGGACGGTCGAAGCTCGGCGGCGAGCAGGAGATACAAGGGCTCCTCCCAGGGGCGACGATCGTGCGAACCTCGTGGGTGGTTGGGGCCAACGGCTCGAACATGCTGAAGACCGTCCTTCGGCTTGCAGCCTCCAGCGAAGCCCCGCTGCGTTTCGTCGACGACCAGCGTGGCTGCCCGACCTTCACCGAGGACCTGGCGACCATGCTGGCCAGGCTGGGCGTCGCCAAGCTGCCGGGGATCTTCCACGTCACCAACCAGGGTCCAACCACCTGGTTCGGGTTCGCGCGGGATGTGATCCGGGCTGCAGGACTTGAAGCTTCCCGCGTGGAACCGATCAGGACCGACCAGCTCGATCCGCCACGACCCGCGAGGAGACCACCGAACTCCGTGCTCGACAACACGGCCCTCCGATCAAGCGGTATACCGCTCCTGCCCGACTACCGAGAACCGCTCGAGCGGACAGTGAAGGCACTCGTCGCGTCATGAGCCCGGCCAGAATCGCTGTTGTGGGCACCGGGTACGTCGGTCTGACGACCGCGGTGTGCCTGGCGCATCTCGGTCACCGGGTTATCGCCTCTGATATCGATCCGCGCAAGGTCGACATGCTTAGCAACTCCTTGCCGACGATCCTCGAAGAGGGCCTTCCGGAGCTCCTCGCGGAGGGTGTCGGCTCCGGGAGGCTCTCGTTCACGACCGACACCACCCAAGCGGCTGACGGAGCAGACTTCGTGTTCCTGTGTGTGCCGACCCCGCAGGGAGCGGACGGCTCCGCGGATCTGAGCTTCGTCCAGGACGCCGCCAAGGCGATCGCGCCGCGGCTCAAACCTGGGGCGGTGGTGGTCACCAAGTCGACCGTGCCGGTGGGTTCGGTGGGCGTCGTCGTGGCAGCGCTTAATCGGCCCGATACGGCCGTCGTCTCCAACCCCGAGTTTCTGCGCGAAGGCCGCGCGGTTCACGACTGGCTGAACCCCGACAGGGTGGTGATCGGCAGTGACGACCGGGCGGCCGCGGAACGGGTGGCAACTCTGTACGAGCCGCTCGCCGCCCCGATCCTTATCACCGATGCGGCGTCCTCCGAGACAATCAAGTACGCGTGCAACGCGTTCCTCGCCGCGAAGGTGTCTTTTGTGAATGCAATTGCCAACCTCTGCGGCGCGGTCGGAGCCGATGCAGTCGACGTCATCAGGGGGATGAGCTACGACCGCCGGATCGGGGCAGACCACCTTTCCCCCGGTCCCGGCTGGGGGGGCTCGTGCTTCCCGAAGGACACGAATGCACTGATCAGGATCGCGGAGGATCACGGTTACGACTTCGGCCTTCTGAAGGAGGCGATCGCCGCCAACGACGAGCAGTTCCTACGGGTGGCCAACAAGGTCGAGGAAGCAGCCGGAGGCGACCTCCAAGGCTCGACGGTCGCGGTGTGGGGCCTCACCTTCAAGGCTGCGACCGACGACCTCCGTGAGTCGCCGGCGCTTTCTGTTCTGCGCCACGTTGCGGCCAAAGGCGCGTCGATCCGCGCGTACGATCCGACCCTGCCCGATCCGGACAACCCCAGCCTCAAGTCGTTGCGCATCGACGTCACAGACGACCCCTATTCGGCGTGCGAAGGCGCGCGAGTCCTGGTCGTGCTTACTGAGTGGCCCGAGTTCAAAGACATGGATCTTCGAAAGGTCGCGGCCGCGATGACCACGCCTGCGATCGTGGACGCGCGCAACGTCATCGAACCGCACGATGCTCGTGCTGCCGGCTGCTCGTACGCCGGCATGGGACGTTCGTAGTGCGCGTAGCTGTCGCCGGAGGGGCCGGTTTCATCGGGCGGACGATGTGCCTGAAGCTTCTCGACCGCGGTGACGAAGTGATCTGCATCGACAACCTCGTGACCGGCTCCACCGAGCACGTCAAGGAACTGTCTGTGCACGCTGCGTTCTCGTTCATCGAAACCGACGTCAGCGCCGGCGTGGATATTGCAGGTCCATTGGACGCGGTGATCAACCTCGCGTCGCCCGCCTCACCTGCCGACTTCGGACCGCTGTCGCTGGAGATCCTCCGCGTCGGCAGCAGCGGGGTGGCCAACCTCTTGGAGCTGGCCCGGCAGCATCATGCGCGGTTTCTTCAAGCGTCGACGAGCGAGGTGTACGGCGATCCCGCGATCCATCCTCAACCGGAGAGCTACTGGGGCAACGTCAACCCGATCGGCCCCAGGTCGGTGTACGACGAGGCGAAGCGGTTTGGAGAGGCACTCACGATGGCGTACCACCGGAGGTACGGACTCGAAGTTCGGATCGCCCGGATCTTCAACACCTACGGTCCCGGAATGCGACTGGACGACGGGCGGGTCGTGTCGAACTTTGTCACCCAGGCCCTGCGCGGTATGCCGCTCACCGTTTACGGGGATGGCTCGCAGACGCGCAGCCTGTGCTTCGTCGAAGACGAGGTCGACGGGTTGCTGGCGCTGCTGGCAAGTGGGTATGGATCGCCCGTGAATGTCGGCAGCGACGACGAGCGGACCGTGAAGGAGATCGCTGAATTGGTGATCGAGCTGACCGGCTCCGAGTCCGAGATCACCTATTCCCCGCGTCCGGAAAACGACCCCGCCCAGCGCCGGCCCGACCTGACTATCGCCGAACGCGAAATCGGATGGAAGCCCAGCATGCCGGTTCGCGACGGGCTCGTCGCAACCGTCGACTGGTTCAAGTGCCGGCTCGCCTTCGACCCTACGTCGTGACGCCGGGCCCAGGCCCGGCCGGCCCCAAAACCGGGATGGCCGCGGTCGTCGTCAACTACAACGCGGCCGGCCACTTGACCGGCTGCCTTCGGTCAATTGCCGAAAGCGGCATAAGCGAAGCGGTCGTCGTAGACAACAACTCGACCGACGACTCTCGCGCCATCGTCGACACGGAGGACGCTGTTTGGCTGCCGGCCGGCTCGAACCTCGGGTACGGACGCGCCGCCAACCTGGGAGCCCAGTCTCCGGTCGCCAAATCAGCGGAGTACCTGCTGATCTGCAACCCCGACGTCGAGATCTTCCCGGGTGCGGTTGAAAAGCTGGTGGAGGTCCTCGAGAACGACCCCTCCGTCGGCCTCGTCGGTCCGGCGATCACCAATCCGGACGGCACCCTTTACCCCTCGGCCCGGACCTTCCCTGACATGGTCGACGCGATCGGTCACGGGCTCCTGGGCCTGGTGGCGCCCAGGAACCGGTTCACCCGCCGTTACCGCCTGCTGGACTGGGACCACCGGGAGCTGGCCAAGGTGGACTGGGTTTCCGGAGCGTGCTTCGTGGTGCGACACACCGCCTGGGATTCGGTCGGCGGTTTCGATCCCGACTACTTCATGTACATGGAAGACGTTGACCTCTGCTGGCGGATCGGTCGCGCCGGCTGGGACGTCGCCTACGAACCGGCGGCGAAGGTGCTCCACGTGCAGGGGGTTTCCGCGGACCGTCACCCGTACCGGATGCTCGCTGCCCACCATCGCTCGCTCTGGCGTTTCGCGTGGCGGACCACCGAGGGGTCGAGGCGGGTCGCGCTTCCCGCAGTAGGGGTCGGCCTGCTGGCCCGGCTGGCGGTGGCCGCTGCCCTCCACCGGGTCGGCGGACCCACCGCGTCCCGCACACCCCCTGCTTCTCCGCCGACCGGTGGGGCTGCGCCGCGGCCGCTACCCTGACGCGACGCTATGGGCAAGGCTTCCTCGAACAAGAAAGTCGCGCGCGCGGCGGGAATCGGTGGCGGGCGCACGTACCGCGGACGCACCCCCTGGACCTACTTCGGGGTGATCGCCCTGATCGTCGTCCTCGGCGTGGTCGGCACCGTCACCAGCCGTGACCGGCGCCTCTCCCAAATCAACCAGAAGGGAGGGACTCCGCCTACCGTCGGCACCACCTGGCACGAGGGTTACGGCGTCTACGAATGCGGGAAGTTCGTCGACGCGATAACCAGGACCGGTAACCCGCAAGGGATCACGACCGCGCCTTCCGCACCGGGCGTGATCCTCATCCAGCCGAAGGTCAAGGCGGCCGCCGGGAAGAACGCAACCCTGGGCAAGTTCGCTTCGGCAGTCGGTATGAGGCTCAACGCAGCCGAGCTCCAGGTGCCCGGCGGAACCCTCTACCAGGACGGCAGCAAGTGCGGTGCCCAGCCCGGGCACGTGTACGTAAAGCAGTTTGCCTACGCCGGCGCGACGGTGGGGCAGCTCTACAACGGTAAAAAGGGACAGCTGCCGAAGCTCGACCCGCGCGACGTTCCCCTCAACGATCAGATCCTGATCACGATCGCGTTCGTTCCTGCTGCGGACGCGTCGAAGATCCCGCCGCCGCCGGATTACGTCAACACCAACCTGAACAACTCGGCCTCCTCGTCGTCGACCACCCCGGCAACCACTACGACGCCGACCACCACGAAGAAGTGAAGGCCGTAGTCCTCGTAGGGGGCGAGGGCACCCGTCTCCGACCCCTCACCTTCACCACGCCCAAGCAAATGCTGCCGGTCGGCGGGAAGCCGATGATCGAGCGGGTCATCGGCAGGCTCGGGTCGTACGGGATCACCGGCGTGGTCCTTTCGCTCGGCTACAAGCCGGACGCGTTCCTGAAGGCCTATCCCGACGGCCGATGCGCCGGCCTCGCGATCGAGTACGCCGTCGAAGCGGAGCCGCTCGACACCGCAGGAGCCATCGCGTTCGCCGCGCGCGAAGCAGGCATCGACGATACGTTCGCCGTCCTGAACGGCGACGTTCTTACCTGCCTCGACGTCGGTGAGCTGATCCGGTTCCACAAGGACCGGGAAGCCGAAGCCACGATCGCGCTCACCCCGGTCGAGGACCCCTCCAGGTTTGGGGTGGTGCCCACCGACCGCGAGGGGCGGGTCATCGAGTTCATCGAGAAACCCGCTCGCGACGAGGCACCCACCAACCTGATCAACGCCGGCACCTACGTCCTCGAGCCCTCGGTCATCGAGCGCATTCCGACCGGGCGGCGGGTTTCGATCGAGAGGGAGACGTTCCCGGCGATCGCCAAGGACGGCGCCCTGTACGCCCTGGCGTCCGACGCCTACTGGGTCGACGCGGGGACGCCTGCGACGTACCTGGCTGCGAATCTGCGCTACGTGGCCCCTCCGGGTCCGGCCGTCGACATCGAAGACGGAGCGAAGGTCACCTCGAGCGTGATCGGCGACGGCGTGAAGGTCGGAGCCGGCGCCGTGGTGCACGAATCGGTCCTGTTCGATCGAGCGGTCGTGGGCGCGGGCGCCGAGGTAACGTCGTCGATCCTCGGTCGAGGCGCTGTGGTGGAAAAAGACGCCGTTGTCGCCGACCTGTCCGTCATCGGAGACGAAGCGGTCGTGCCGGCGAACGATCAGATCGTCGGTGGTCGCCTGCCTTCTTCAAACGAATGAGAGCTTTGGTTACCGGCGGGGCCGGGTTCATCGGGTCCAACTTGGTGGACAGGTTGCTCGCCGAGGGCAACACCGTCGATGTCGTCGACAACCTTTCGACCGGTTCGCTCGCCAACCTCTCGGACGCGCGCAAAGCCAAGCTCGGCCGGTTGAGCTTTCATCAGCTCGACGTTCGCTCGCCCGATCTGATCGAGCTCATGAACCGGTGCCGCCCGGACGTCGTGTTTCACCTCGCCGCTCAAGCGGACGTTCGGGTTTCGGTTGCGGATCCAGCGTTCGATGCCGACGTGAACATCATCGGATCGCTGCGGATGCTCGAAGGAGCGCGCTCCTCGGGTGCGCAGAAGGTCGTGTTCGCGTCGAGCGGTGGGACGATCTATGGCGATCCCGACCCGTCGGATCTCCCTGTCAAAGAGTCCCATGCGCAGACCCCGATCTCCCCCTACGGCGTGGCGAAAAAGGCGGTCAGCGACTATCTCTACGCGTACCGGGAGCTGCACAATCTCGAGTTCACCTCGCTGGCTCTCGCCAACGTTTACGGACCCCGACAGGATCCTCACGGCGAGGCCGGCGTTGTCGCGATCTTCGCCGGCCGGATGCTGTCAGGACATCCCTGCACCATCTACGGCGACGGGAAGCAGACGCGCGACTTCGTTTATGTCGACGATGTCGTCGACGCTTTCGCCCGTGCCGCCGAACGCGGCGGTGGGCTTGTCCTCAACATCGGAACCGGCTCCGAAACAAGCGTCAACCGTTTGTACCAAGCGATGGCTTCTTACGCCGGAGTCACTTCGGCTCCTGTCCGTGCTCCAGCCCGACCCGGTGAGCTCGAGCGCAGCTGCCTCGATCCTTCGCGCGCGCGGATCCATCTCGGGTGGTCGCCGTGGACGTCTCTCGAAGAAGGCGCAGCGTCGGTGATCGATTGGTTCCGAGCGCAGCCGGACTGACTCGGCCGGGCTGACTCGGCCGGACTGACTCGGCCGGCGCCCTAACGGAACAGGTCCTCGCTGTACGGGCGCACGATCTCGGCGCGAACCGACGATTCGCGCAGCCAGGCAGGGTCGACCCCCCGTACCACTGCCACGGGCACGCCGCTCGACTTCCCCATCACCAGCTCCGCGGCACCGGCCAGCTCGTCCGCGACGCATACCTCGGTCACGGCGAGCTCCCTGCCCAGCGCGTCGGGACTGCCGCGTAAATCGACGACTGCCGCGACTCCGGCGGTGCCGATAGCAACGTCCGTCAGGCCCTGCCGCCACGTGCGGCCGAACGTGTCGGAAACGATCACGCCGACCTCCACGCCCGAGCGGGCGCGTATCCCGTCTCTGATCCGCCGGGCCGAACGATCGGGATCGACCGGCAGGAGGGCCGCCCAGCCTCGCTCGACGTTGGACAGATCGACGCCCGAGTTGGCGCACACGAAGCCCTGCTTGGTCTCGGTCACGAGAAGGTCCCCGCGCTGGCGGAGGATTCTCACCGCTTCTTTGCGTACCAGGTCCTTGTGAGCCACCGGGTCGTCGGGGTCGATCCCGACGAGGCGACCCTCGGCCTTGGACACCACTTTTTGGGTGACGACCACGACGTCACCTGATTCGAGCCTGACGGCTTCGAGGATGAGCGCCGCCAGCTCATCCCCCGGGCGAATCTCGGGGAGCCCGGCAACAGGCGTGATCGTCAAGCCCCGAGGCGTCCGCCCTTCTTGAAGCAAGTCAGCGACCGCCACTGGCGAGTGCCTCACCGACGACGACTCGAGCCAGAGCTGCCGCTTCGCTCGGACCGGTCATGACCGTCGGGGTGACGACGACTCGCATCCCCGCACTTTCCACGCCGTCTGCCAGATGCGAGTCCGCTTCGTCGATCACCAACGTCGACGCGTACGGCGCCCACACGCGGGCCACTCCCACCACGGAGGCTTCATGGCCGAGCTCCTCGAGCATCCGGTCGGCCGGGCCCTTCAACGCCCGCCCTGCGATGATCGGCGAGACGGCGACGCAGGCTTCGCGTCTCGCCCTCACCGCGTCCCCGATGCCTCCCGTGGCGAGCACCGGACCGATGGACACGATCGGGTTGGAAGGGCAGATGACCAGCAGGCTGGCTTCGGCGATCGCGTCGAGAACGCCGGGTGCGGCTGACGCGGTTTCGACGCCGGCCAGGCGAATCGACCTGACCGGCACGTCATGGCGGCGGCCCACGAAGTACTCCTGGAACCCGATCTCGCTCTCTGATTCCCCTTCAGCATCGCCGTCAGCGACGACGACTCGGGTCTCGACCCTGTCGTCGGACATCGGAACCAGCCGTACCTCCACACCCCAGCGCCGGGCGATCTCGCTCGTGACCTGCGAGAGCGTGGCGCCCTCGGCCAGCCTGGCGGTGCGGTAAAGGTGGGTACCGAGATCGTTGTCGCCGAGGTTGAACCAGCTCAGCCGTCCGGCGCTATAGGCCCGAAGCTGCTCCATCGCCGACCAGGTCTCCCCTACCAGACCCCAGCCCGTATCCGGGTTGATCATGCCGGCGAGGGTGTATGTCACCGTGTCGAGGTCAGGGCTGACGTGCAGGCCGTGCATCACCGTGTCGTCGCCCGTATTCACGATCGCGGTGACGCTCCCGGGCTCGACAACCGACACCAGGCCCCGCAGCATCCGGGCTGCACCAACACCTCCGGCCAGCGCCACTATCACCGGGAAACCCTATCCCGACGGTCAGGCTGCGCCGGCGGGCTAGTTTTCGGGGCCGTGTTGACCGTCGCCGTCGACGCCACGCCGCTTGCCGGCGACCGAACCGGCATCGGACGAGCAGTCAGCGGGCTGGTTCGCAAGCTCGCGGCACGGGACGACCTGACCCTCGTCGGCTACGGGCTCACCGCCGGCGGCTGGCACCGCGTTCGCGAAGCCCTGCCCGAAGGGTCCAAGCCCGCGCGTGGGCCGATGCCCGCCGCGGCGCTTCTCCGGGTCTGGGCCCGGGCTGACATGCCACCCGTCGAGTTGTGGACCGGCGACATCGACGTGGTGCACGGCACGAACTATGTCGTGCCGCCAGCCCGGAACGCCGCCCGGCTGGTGAGCGTGTGGGACCTGACCGCGGTGCGCTATCCGGAGCTCTGCACCGCCACCAGCCGTCGGTATCCCCAGCTGGTGGAGCGGGCGATCGGGCAAGGCGCGTGGGTTCATACCGGGGCCTGCTCGGTCGCGCGGGAGATCGTCGACCATTTCGGTGTCGAGCCGTCGAGAGTCCGGGTGATCCCGCCCGGGCTCGACCCGCCCGCCGCTGTCTCGACGGGCGGCCAAGGCGGCCCGCCGTACATACTCGGCCTTGGTAGGACGGAGCCGAGGAAGGACTTCCCCGGCCTGGTCTCCGCGTTCGACCGGATCGCGTCGTCCCATCCGGATCTACAGCTGTGGATCGCCGGTCCCGCGGGGTGGGGCGAGGATGACCTCGACGCGGCGATCCGATCATCCCCAAACCGCGCGAAGATCAAACGCCTCGGCTGGGTGAGCGATGCGAGCACTCTTGTCTCCCGAGCGGAGGTCTTCGCATACCCGTCGATATACGAGGGTTTCGGCTACCCGCCGCTCGAAGCGATGTCGTTCGGCGTCCCTGTCGTTGCGACTTCAGCGGGCGCCTTGCCGGAGGTCGCCGGCGACGCAGTAGTCATGGTCGAGCCGGGAGATACCGATGCTTTGGCGGGCGCGCTCGCTCGGGTTCTCGGTGACGAGGGGCTGCGGCAACAACTCGTCGAGAAGGGGAAGAACAGGGTCGCGCGCTTCACGTGGGACGCGGCAGCGAGTGCAACTCGCGCGCTTTACGAAGAGATCGCGGGCTCCCGGTGAAAGTCGCGGTCAACGCCGAGCAGCTGCTTTACCACTCTCCAGGAGGGATAGGTCGCTACACCGCCCAGATCCTGAGCGGCCTTCCGCGGCTGTTCCCTGACGATCAGGTAGTCGCGTTCACCGCGCGGCACCCTCGCCGAACGGTCAACGCAGCTCTGCGGGCCGCGGGTGTCAGCGATCAGGCGACGGCCGGCCCGGCGACAATTCTTGGTCTCACCAGACCGGTCCTGTACGAGAGCTGGCTGCGTTTTGGGCGCCCGCGCCTGCCGAGCTCGTTGGATACCGACCTCGTGCACGCACCGTCCGTCGCGGTTCCGCCGCATCCCCAGGTTCCTCTCGTGGTGACCGTTCACGACGTCGCCTCGGAGCTTTTTCCGGAGAGCTTTCCTCGGCGCGGGCGGCACTTCCACCGTCTCGGGTTGCGCGCCGCGGAGCGGAGGGCGGACATCGTCCTCACGGTCAGCGACGCCTCGGCGGCCGACATCGCCGAGCACACGTCGATCGAGCCGGAGCGGATCCGCGTGGTTCACAACGGTGTCGAGCCGATGCCACTCGAACAGGAGCACCGGGCCCGAATCCTGCGTGCGCTCGGGCTGACCGACCGCATGTACGTCCTGTGGTTGGGGAGTTTCGAGCCCAGGAAGGGCGTCGGCACGATCCTCGCCGCGATGGCCGAGCTGCGCCGAAGACGGGCCAACCCTGATGTGCATCTGGTTGTGGCCGGGTATGCGGGTTGGCTGGAGGACGGGTTGGTGGACCCGGCCGACCGGGCCGCGCTCGGGGACTCGCTGCGCCAGATCGGCCGGGTCAACGAGGAGGAGCTGTGGGCGCTTTACGGCGGCGCCGCGCTGTTCACGTTTCCCAGCAGGTACGAGGGTTTCGGCCTTCCGGTGGTGGAGGCGATGAGCCAGGGAACCCCCGTAGTCGCCTCGGACATCCCGGCGATGCGCGAGGTGTCCGCCGGGGCAGCCAAGTTGGTGTCGCCGTCCTCGCCGCAAGCCTGGGTGGACGCCATCGAGGAGCTGCTCGACGACGACGGTGCGCGCACGCGTCTCGCCCAGGCGGGTGTGGCGCGCAGCCGAGAGCTCACCCTCGAAAGCACCCTTCGCGGTATCCGGGCCGTCTACGCGGAAGTCGCGGGGCACTAGCGTCGGTTGTCGTGCGGGTACTCGTCACCGGCAGCAAGGGCTTTGTCGGCCACTGGCTTCTCGACCATCTCGAGTCGAACGGCGACGAGGCCGTGGGGCTCGACGTCGAAGCCGACGTCACCGACGCACCCGCTATAGCCAGGGCCGTCGTGCGGGCCGAACCAGACGCGATCTGCCACCTGGCGGCGCAGGCGAGCGTTTCGGCGTCGTGGGTCGACCAGCCTGCGACTTACACGGTCAACACGATCGGGGCGGTCAATGTGATGGCGGCAGCCCTCGGCTGTGCCCGGCGCCCCCGGGTGCTGCTGGTGAGCTCCTCCGAGGTTTACGGGCGGGTGCGCCCTTCCGAGCTTCCGGTCGGAGAGGATGCGCCCTTCGCCCCGGTAAGCCCTTACGCGGCGAGCAAGGCGGCGGCGGAGCTGGCCGGCATCCAGGCCTGGTTGGGGGAGGGGCTGGAGGTCGTGAGGGTGCGTCCGTTTAACCACACCGGGCCCGGGCAGAGGCCCGACTTCGTCGTGCCGGCGCTGGCCAAGCAGGTCGCCGAAGCCATGGCATCGGGTGCGGACGCTCTCTATACCGGGAACCTCGATGCCCGAAGGGACATCACCGATGTGCGGGACGTGGTGCGCGCCTACCGGATGCTCCTCGATGCGGGCGAGCCGGGCCAGGCCTACAACGTTTGCAGCGGGACAGCGGTGAGCATCCGGGAGGTGGCGGGGCGATTGCTGCGCGTCGCCGGTCTCGATCTCCCGGTCATCGTCGACCAGGAGCGGGTCCGTCCGGTGGAGATCCCGGAACTGCGCGGGGATCCTTCCAAGCTGCACGCCGCCACCGGGTGGAGACCCGAGGTCGACCTGGATCAGACCCTCGCCGATGTTGTCGGGTACTGGAAACGGCCGGCCGCTTCGGCGGCCGGCCGCTAGCCAGCGGGGGGATAAGCGGGACTGGGCCGGGGCCCAGCCGTGCCGGTTGTTACGGCCGGGGACGGGGTTGGGGTCCCCGTGCTCCGGAGGAGGCTGGGGTTGGGGCCCCAGCCGGGCCGGTGTTACAGGCCGACGGCGGTGCGGAAGAGCTGCTCCGGCGTAGTAGCCGCGGCCCGGACGGTCTGGACGACCGACTTGGCGCTCTCGGGCAGGCGCTCCTCGAGGCGGTCGAACTGCTCGTCGACCTGGCGACGGACCGGCTGGAGCCGCTCGTCGAGGGTCTTCACCAGCCCGGTCAGTTGCAGGCGGATTGCTTCCGCCTGTCCTTCGAGGACCTTGCCGGCGGACGAGAAGTTCTCGCTGACCTGCTCGCCGAACTGCCCGTACTGGCTGATCGCCTGCTTGCGGTAGGTCTCGATCTGCTTGCTGATGGTGGTGGGCAGGTCGCCGATGTTGGCGAGCTGAGCTTCGAACTGCTTGCCGAACTCGTCGATCTGCTTGGTCAGCTCGACCCGGCGGACCTGCGCCCGCTGGAAGCCGAGAACCCCGAGCCCGACGGCAACGTACGCGGTGTCCTTCAACGCGTTGTTCACGTCGGTCGCGGCCTTGTTGATGTCGACTTGCGGGAAGGTCGGGAAGGTGATGTCAGGCATTCGTCCTCCTGGGCTGCCACCTCGGCATTCTCGCCGGGGGGCGGATGCTTGCTGGCGGCTTGCTAATGCTTGCTGTCAGTACCGAATGTATAACAGTTGCAAGCACTCTGCAAGCACCCAACGTCGTGTCGTTTGTCACAGACTGCGGCGGTGTAGCGGGCGTGATACCGCCCTCGCCTGCAGCCATAGTCATATACCCGCCAACTAGGCTGGCCCGCCAAAATGCAGCCGGATTCTCAGCCGCCCGCACCAGCCGTGGTGGCGGTCGTTGTTACATGCGATTCAGGGCCCTGGCTCGAGCAGGCGCTCTCGTCGCTGGCGGCTCAGGATTACCCCAACGTGTCGGTCGTCGTGGTCGACTCCGCAAGCGCCGTCGACCCGACCCCGCTGGTGGACTCCGTGCTTCCGGGCGCCTTCGTTTGGCGACTCGAGAAGCGGGTCGGGTTCGGACGCGCCGCGAACCAGGTGCGCCAACTCGTGGAGGGGGCGTCGCACTACCTCTTCTGCCACGACGATGTCATACTCGCCCCCGACGCGGTCCGACTCCTTTTGGAGGAGGCGTTCAGGTCCAACTCGGCGATCACCTCCCCCAAGTACCTCGAGTGGGAGGACCCCGAGCGCCTGCTCGCCGTCGGCGCGACCGCGGACAAGGTCGGGGTGTTGCAGGACCTGGTTGATCCGGGCGAGTTGGATCAGGCGCAGCACGATGGCGTCCGGGAAGTGCTGGTCGCTCCGGCGGGGGTGAGCCTCGTCCGTGCCGACCTGTTCGAAGCCCTGGGTGGATTCGACGAGACCATCGACCAGTTCGGCGAGGACCTGGACCTGTGCTGGAGGGCACGGGTGGTCGGCGGCAGGATCACGGTGGTTCCGGCCGCCCGAGTCATGCACCTTCAGGCGGTGAAGCGCGGCGTCCGGGCGGGATGGGGGACCCTGCAGGGGCGCCGGCGGGCCGCGGCGGCCGCCGAAGGCAACCGCTTGAGGACCCTCCTCACCTGTTACCGGTGGTTCGACGTCGCGTGGATCTTCCCGCTGTCGGTGGCATGGATCCTCGGTGAAGCCGCCACCCGCCTGGTGCAGGGGCGCCCGGGTGAGGCGGGTCGGACGCTTTCATCGTTCTTCGGCGGGTTGCGGGAGCCTGGGAGGCTTTGGAAGGCGAGGCATGCGCTGCAACGGCACCGTCGGGTTGGCGACGCTGCCATCCGCAAGCTGCAGAGCCGCGGAAACGCCCGCCTGCGCGGCTTCATCAGAGCCAGGATCGAAGGGGTCCGGGAGGGCCTCCCGCCCGCGCCAGTGGTCAAGCGGGTCCAGCCGACGGGCTACGAGGAGCCCACCGAGGTGCCGGTCTACGCGACGCCGGAAACCGACCCGGAGACGACGCCCGTTTCGGCCGACCGGCGGCTTGCGATGCTGATCCTGCTGGTCGTGGCGATCGTGTTGCTGGTCGGCTCTCGAAGCCTCCTCGGACGGGAGATCCCGGCGGTCGGCCACATTCCGAACACGTCGACGGGGATCGGCCCGATGTGGAGCCAGTGGTGGTCCACCTGGCAGACGGCCGGGCTCGGAGCGGCTACACCGAGCGCTCCGGCCGTGGGTCTCCTCGCGCTCCTCGGAACCGTGCTGTTCGGCGCGGTCGGCGTGCTGCAGCACGTCGTGGTCCTGGGGCCGCTGGTGCTCGGACCGCTCGGCGCCTACCGGGCGGCGAGATGGTGGGGGTCGCGAAGAGGCAAGGTGGCAGCGGCCGTGGTGTACGCGGTTTGTCCCCTTCCGTACAACGCCCTGGCCCGAGGGCACTGGGGTGCCCTGCTCGCCTTCGGGGCAGCGCCGTGGGTGATCGGGTGGTTGGGCCGGCTGTCCGGGCAGGTTCCGTTCCCGGTTACCCCCGTCTCGAGGATCTACGCGAGGGCGGCTGCTCTAGCGGTCCTGGTGGCGGTGGTCGGGGCGGTCGCCCCGTCGTGGTTGTTCGTGGTTCCGCTGGTGGCACTCGGATTACTCGCCGGGTCGGCCCTGGCAGGAATGCCGGGCGGGGGGCTCCGGATGTTCCTGCTCGGGTTGGCGACGGCGTTCGGCGCGGTGGTGCTTTTGCTGCCCTGGTCGGGAACGGTTCTGGGCAGCAGGGTGTCGACTGCGGGGCCGTCCCTGGGTGCGGGAGGGCGGCTCGGGTTCGGCGCGGTGCTCCGGTTCCAGACCGGTCCGTTCGGCCACGGGGTCCTGGGATGGGCGCTCTTGGTCGTGGCGGCGCTCCCGCTTTTCATAGGGCGAGGGTGGCGTCTCGCTTGGGCCGCCCGGCTGTGGTCGGTGGCGGTGCTCTGTTTCGCGGCGGCGTGGGCCGGGTCGCGAGGGTGGGTGCCGGCGTTGCCCCCCGACGTGGTGCTGGCGCCTGCAGCGGCCGCTCTGGCAGGCTCCGCGGCGCTGGGGGCGGCGGCGTTCGAGCTCGACCTTCCCGGCTACCGGTTCGGTTGGCGGCAGCTGGCCGCCGGGATCGCGGCCGTCGCCGTGGCCCTCGCCGCGGTCCCGCTCTTGGCTGCGACGAAAACCGGTCGCTGGCAAGTCCCGTCGGCTGATCCGGCCTCGGAGCTGCCCTTCCTTCCCGACACCGCCCATGGCGACTACCGGGTTCTGTGGGTCGGTTCTCCAGATGCCCTCCCGTTGGCTGGCTACCAGCTTTCGACCGGGGTTGCCTACGGAACCTCTTACGACGGCCCGCCGAACCTCGGGGACCTGTGGGTCACCGGACGGCGCGGTGCGGCCGGTCAACTTGCCTCCGACGTCCGCCTGGTGGAAGGAAGGCTGACCACCAAGCTCGGGCACCTTCTCGCTCCCGCCGGGGTCCTGTTCGTGGTCGTTCCCAACCACACCGCGCCCGCCGGCGCCGGCGGGTTTGCCACCCCGCCTCCCGCTTCGCTTTTGCAGGGACTGTCGCTGCAGACAGACATGCAGGTAGTCGACCAGGTCGACTCCAACTACACGGTCTACCGAAACGCGGCGTGGATGCCCGTCAAGGCCGCCCTGCCCGAGTCGGCTCTCGCGGTGGCACGTGCCGGCGCCGCCGGAAGGGTCGAGCTGCAGCAGCTGGATCTAAGTGGTGCCGTTCCCGTGCTTACCGGCCCCGGGAACGTGACTAGCGGTCGGGTCGCGGCGGGCTCCACGGTGTACGTGGCGTCGACCCGCGACGGGGGTTGGAACCTCCAGGTCGGGTCGTCCTCGTTGTCGCCCAGGCCGGGCTTCGGGTGGGGCATGCGCTTCAAGGTGCCGGGTGGTGGTGGGAGCCCGGGCGGTGGGAGTGCGGGCGGCGGTGGCGCGGGAACGGCGGCGTCGGGCGGAGCGCCCCGTCTGGTCCGGGCGACCCTGCACGCGCCGTCCCCGTTGGGGATCCGTGCCGCCCAAGTGGTCGAGATCGCGTTATGGCTGCTCGCACTGGGATTCGTCACGCTCGACATCCGCAAGCGCCGCAACGAGGACGTCGACCCCGAGGTCGTCCGGCCCGAATGGTTCGTCCCGGTGAGCCCGGCTGCCGACAGAAGGAACTGGCGGTCGGGGCCGTCATCGTCGAGCCTGGGGGCCGAGGACATGAAGGGCGACGAGGTGTGGGCCGATGTCTGACCAGGTGCCGCCGCACTCGCCCGGGGCACGCCATGAAGGGGTCGCCTCGGCAAACGCTGACGGCCCGGAGAGCGCAGATCGCCCGACCGGACGACACCGTCTCGGAGGCGGGGTGGCACGCGCGCCGATCGTCGGCGCAGTCGTCGCCGCTCTCGTCGCCGGGGCCCTGATCGACAAGGCGGCGTCCCCGCAGACGACCGCCTCGCCGGCCAGCGTGCCAGCAGCTCAGCAGGTGCCCGTGGCCGCGCCGGCGAAGGCGCTCTCCTCGTCGTGGTTCTGCGGCGGCGCAACCGACACGTCGGGCGGTTACGCCCCAGCTTCTGTGGTCATCGCCAACAGCGGGAACACGGCCACGAATGCCGTCGTGGACCTGATTACGAGCAACGGCCAGCGCCACCAGGTGACCGTCACCGTCGGCCCGAAGTCCCGGCAGGCAGTCACAGAAGACGTTCCCGGGGGCGCCCCCTGGATCGGCGCGAGCGTCGATGTCGACTCGGGAGCCACCTCCGTCGAACAGTTCGTCAACGGGCCGGGAGGAGTCACCGCAACCCCGTGCGGGACTTCTGGCTCGTCGCACTGGTATTTCGCCGCCGGCCAGACCCTCGTGAATGCCGGGGTCGAGCTCACCCTCGTCAACCCGTATCCCTCGGACAGCGTGGTCGACCTGTCCTTCACGACGGACCAGGGGATCGAGATGCCGGTCGAGGACCAGGGCCTGATCGTGCCCCGCGGCGGCATGCTTGCCGTCAACCTCGGCGATCACCTCCGCCGGCGCCAGGAGATCGCTACTACGGTCACCGCGCGCACCGGCCGAGTCGTCGCATGGAAGACCCAGTGGGTGACCTCTCCTCCCTCTGGCGCCGCCATCCTCGGGACGCCGGCAGCCTCGAACCCCCTGGCCGACCCGGCGACCCCGATCCCTGGGGTCACCGTCACCCTCGGGGCGCCGTCCCCGTCCACGAACTGGGTCTGGGCCGACGGTCAGGCCGGCAACGGCGTCGGCGAGCAGTACGTCATCTACAACCCCGGCCCGGTCACTGCCGACGTCCGCCTTTCCGTCCAGCTCGACCAGGGAATCGCCGAGCCCTTCGAGCTCTCGGTGCCGCCGGACCAGGTGATCCCGATCGAGTCGGACCAGCAGGCCCGGATACCGGCCGGTGTCACCCACGCCGCCGTATTGCAGTCGACCAACGGAGTCGCGGTTGTGGCGGAAAGGGTCGT
The DNA here is from genome assembly GCA_036378675.1 of Acidimicrobiales bacterium. Taxonomy (NCBI): domain Bacteria; kingdom Bacillati; phylum Actinomycetota; class Acidimicrobiia; order Acidimicrobiales; species Acidimicrobiales bacterium. The sequence goes on along the minus strand of DASUWA010000009.1, from coordinate 39,690 downwards.
GGCCGCCTCCAGCCCGTCGTCTTGGAGCGGACTCGGCGACATGCTCGGAGCGCGCGTTCCCGCGCAGCGCTGGCTGCTCGGGGCGAGCTACGCCGACTCGAGCCACGACGGTTGGGTCGTCCTCTACAACCCGACCAACCAGGCGGTTCAAGTGACCATCGACATGCTCAGCAGCGGATCCGAAGTGGCGCTCGCCGGCCAGACACCCGTTTCGCTTGCTCCCGGCCGGCGAGTGGCGGTGCACATCAACCAGGGACGTTCGGCGCTGGAAGTAGCGCTCGTCGTGAAATCTCCGATGCCGATCTATGCCGAGTACGACATCTACGGAATCGGCACCCCTGGTGTCGGCTTGGGGTCGGGTGTGCCGCTTTCCTAGGCGGGTTCCCCGCTCGTTCCGACCGATAACTCTGCCCTGTTGGGTTACGACATCGAGGGGCGTGGGGGGCCGGATGGGCGCGGGGTGGCGAGGGCAGGGCGTGGGCGGGGCGGCCAGCAGGAGAGTTTGGGCGTAAGTTTCGCGTTCGGGAGTGGAATTCGACGGCGGACGGTCGATTCTCACGCCCAAACTGGCCGGGCTCTGCCCAGACGCCGGCGCCGCCCAGAAATGGGCGGCCAAAAGACCCTCATGTACGCCACCTCAACCCGCCGCCGCCCCAACCCGCCGGCGGAAGGCGCCTAGGCCCCTCCGTCGCCGGCGGCACCGACCTCCGAGAACCTGGGAACCACCGGCGCCCCGATCTCGTGAACCGGCCGCCCGAAGGCCTGGTCGACCAGGCGGCCGACCTCGGCGCCGTCGATGGTCTCCTTCTCGAGGAGGGAGGCGGCGACTGCGGCGAGGCCGCGGCGGTGCTCCTGCAGCAGGCGGACCGCGCGGGCCTCTTGTTCACGCAGGATCCGCTCGACCTCCTCGTCGATGACCCGGGAGGTCACGTCGCTGTAGTCACGGGCGGCGTGCATGAGGTCCTCACCGAGGAAGACCTGCCCTTCCTGGCCCCATGCCATCGGCCCGATCCGCTCGCTCATGCCGAACTCGCGGACCATCTTCCGGGCCATCTCGGTCGCCCTCTGCAGGTCGTTGGAACCACCGGTCGAGATGCTCCCGAGGATCGTCTGCTCGGCGCAACGGCCGCCCATCATCACGCAGATCGCGTCCTCGATGTACTCCCGCCAATACGTGTGGCGCTCCTCGATCGGCAGCTGCTGGGTGACGCCGAGAGCCATGCCGGTGGGGAGGATGGTCACCTTGTGGACGGGGTCGGCGTCGGGCAGCACATAGGCGAGGACCGCGTGGCCGCCCTCGTGGTAGGCGGTCGCTTCCTTCTCCTTGTCGGAGAGCACGGTCGTTTCGCGCCTTTGGCCCATCAGCACCCGGTCGCGCGCGGCTTCGAAGTCCTCCATCGCGATCGCAGTCGCACCGCGGCGAACGGCGTGAAGCGCGGCCTCGTTGACCAGGTTCGCCAGGTCGGCGCCGCTCATGCCCGGTGTCCCACGAGCGACCACGTGGAGATCGACGTCGGGCGCGATCCGCTTGTCTTTGCAGTGCACCTGGAGGATCGGCAGACGTTCCTCGAGGTCGGGGAGAGGCACCACGATCTGGCGGTCGAAGCGTCCGGGTCGGAGCAGGGCGGGATCGAGGATGTCCGGCCGGTTGGTCGCGGCCATCATGACGACGCCCTCGGTCGTCTCGAACCCGTCCATCTCGGCGAGCATCTGGTTGAGGGTCTGCTCGCGCTCGTCGTGACCGCCGCCCAGACCGGCGCCGCGCTTGCGGCCGATCGAGTCGATCTCGTCAATGAAAATGATCGCCGGCGCCTGCTTCCGGGCCGTCTGGAACAGATCCCGCACCCGCGACGCACCCACTCCGACGAACATCTCCATGAAGTCGGAACCGGTAACCGACAGGAACGGTACGCCGGCCTCGCCGGCGACGGCCCGGGCCAGCAGCGTCTTGCCGGTACCCGGCGGGCCGACGAGAAGCACGCCCTTGGGGATCTTCGCCCCGATCTCCTTGAAGCGGTTGGCGGACCTGAGGAAGTCGACGACCTCGCGGATCTCCAGCTTGACGCCCTCGTAGCCGGCGACGTCAGCGAACGTGGTCCTCGGGCGTTCGGTCGTGTACACCTTGGCTTTGGAGCGGCCGATCGACATGATCCCGCTCATCTGCCCTTGGGCGCGCCGCGACAGCCAGACGAACAGCAGGATGATCACGGCCCCGTACAGCAGGTATGGGATGACCACCGCCCAGGCGCTGGTGGTCGAATTGTTGAACTTCAGGTCCTTGATGTTCTTCTGGTAGTCCAGCAGGGCCTGGGAGTTGGTGTTGACGCTGGGCCCCTGGACGGAGAACTCCTGGCCATTGGTGTTGGTGTAGGTGATGTGACCAGAGTCCTTGTTGATGGTGGCCGACTTCACCTGCCCGGAGGTCAACGTCTGGTAGAAGGCGCCGTAGCTCTGGGTTGGCGGGTTGCTGTTGGTCCGCATGTTGGACAGCACAACCGCGAGGATCACCACGGTCACGAGGACCACGGCCACCCACCGCCAGTTGCTGTTTACCTGGTTAGACCCCCCGGGAAGCCCAGGGCCACCCCCGGGCCGCATGTCGCCGGGTTGCCTGCTCATGGGGTCCATGGTAGGCCGGTGGCCTACGATTACGCTGGTCTCCCATGGACCGCCGCCCCCTATGTGCCAGGCCTGGATGCCAAGGCAGCACCGCAGCCTGGCTTACCTACGACTACCAAGGGCAGCGAGTCTGGCTGGACGACTCTCCCGCGCCTGACGGCGGCGATCAGTGGGCGCTGTGCGCCGGCCACGCGGGCCGACTGCGGGTTCCGCAGGGCTGGACCCAGGTTGACCGCAGGGTGACCCGTCCGTCTCGGTACGAGCCACCTGCCACTCTGGTGTCCTGAACCCGGAGTCGACACCACAACATCCAACGGCACGTCATCGACCGGCACAGGGCCCGCCGGCTGAACCTTCCAACCGCCCGCCCGCGTCCCGGTCCGCACGTCCGAAACGGGCGCGTGGCAACGGTTGGGGGCTCCCCGAAGCGATCATCGGGTTCGCCGCCGGCCTGATCATCTCCCTTCTGACCGCGGGAATAGCGGAGTCGGCGACCGGGTACCGGGTCGGGTCGAGCGGACCGATACCGGTGGCGGTCATCGCCGCCAACGTCGGCGGACTGTGGATAGGGCTGGTGGGCGCCGCGGTGCTCGCCAGCCGGCGGCACGGGACCGGCGACGTCAGCAAGGACTTCGGTTTCCGGGTCGCGACCTGGTGGGACCTGCCCCTCGGGGCGGCGGTCGGCCTGGCCTGCCAGTACGGGTTGATACCGGCCTTGTACCTGCCGTTCCAGAGATTCGACCGGTCCCTCAGCCAGCAGTTGAGCAAACCGGTTCATCAGGACACCGGCTCGGTCCACACCGCCGCGGCCGCGATAGTGGTGCTTCTCGTTCTCGCCGCCGGCGCACCGCTGGTCGAAGAGCTGTTCTTCCGTGGACTCCTGCTCCGCTCCCTTCTCGGCCGGATACCCGCCGCCGGAGCGATCGTCATCAGCTCCCTTCTTTTCGCGCTGGCCCATTTCGAGGCCGTCCAGTTCGCCGGCCTGGCCGTGTTCGGGGCGGTGCTCGGTTACCTGGCGTGGAGAACCGGGAGGCTGGGCCCCTCGATAGGGGCGCACATCGCGTTCAACGCGGCCGCCGTCCTCTCCGTCGTCCACTTCCATTGACACTCTTCGATGGACACTCGTCACGGGCCGGACCAACCGGACAGCACGGAAAACTAAAGACGCCTACCGCGCGAGCCGACACTCTCAGTGATGAAGTGCCCTACCTGCCGAACCCGTGAACTGGTGGTGATCGAGATCCGCGTCGGTGGAGAGCCGGTCAGGATGCACAGCTGCTCCCACTGCGATCAGCGTTGGTGGGAGGGACTCGACGGGATGCTAACGCTCGGGTCCGTTCTCAGCCTCGCCGGCTCCAACTAGCTGAGCCCACCGGGCCGACTGGGCCGAACCGGCCGGTCGGGCCTAAGCCCCTGCTCGGACTGAACGCGATTTAGCGGCCGCCCTCGACGTCCCGCACGTGGATTCGTCGCCGAGCCACAAGCGCTGGAGACGCAGAACCCCTCCCCAGGCGGAGTTGACCCCATTCGCGCCGTCCAGACAGGCAACATAGGGACCGAATGACGGGGACACACGCGATCTGATGACCGCGACCGACACGACCGAACGCGCCCGGGCCGAGTATCCGGTCGTCGTTCCCGAGGATCCTCGCTGGCGCAGGGTCCTGGACAATCTCCGCCGGCCCGAAGCCATAGCCGGGTTCTTCATCGTCGCCGCGTCGGTCGCTTTTGTGGTCACCCAGCTGCAACCGTCACAGGTGCTGCGAAACACGACACCCGCCGGCGGGGACATGGGCGCGCACGTCTGGCTGCCCGACTTCGTGAAGAGGGGCCTTCTCCCGCATCTGCGAATCACCGGCTGGACGCCCGACTGGTACGACGGATTCCCCGCGCTCACCTATTACTTCCCCGGCCCGATCGTCGCGATCGCGCTCATCTCCTACGTCCTCCCGTACAACATCGCCTTCAAGCTGGTCACCGTCGTCGGCTTGATCGCTCTTCCTGTCGCGGCGTGGGCGTTCGGGCGGCTGGCCCGCATGCGCTATCCGGGGGCGGTGATCCTCGCGGTGGCGGCACTCCCTTACTTGTTCGCCCGCGACTACACGATCTACGGGGGCAACATCGCGTCGACCATGGCGGGGGAGTTCGCCTTCTCGATCGCGCTCGCCCTCGCGCTCGTGTTCCTGGGCCTGGTCGCCAGAGGTCTCGAAAACGGACGCCACCGCGCGCTCGCCGCCGTCGTCCTCGCCGCCGTCGGAGTCAGCCACATCCTCCCCCTTCTCTTCGCGGTCCTCGGTGCGATCGTCCTCACCATCATGCGGTTCGACCGCCACCGGCTGAAGTGGATCCTCCCCGTGCTCGTCGTCGGGGCAGCGCTGATCGCCTTCTGGGCCCTGCCGTTCGAGCTTCGCCTCCCCTACGCGACGGACATGGGCTACGAGAAGGTCACCAACTACATATCGACTTTGTTCCCGGCAAAGGACCTGTGGCTCTTCCTTCTCGCCGGGACAGGCGCGCTGCTCTCCATCGCCCGGCGCAACCGCGCCGGCGTGTTCTTCACGATCATGGCGGTCCTCTCCGCCCTGATCTTCCGGGTCGCGCCTCAGTACCGACTTTGGAACGCGCGCGTACTTCCCTTCTGGTACCTGTGCCTCTACTTCCTCGCCGCGATCGCGTTCCTCGAAATCGGGTTGAGCATCGTCGACGCGCTTCGCTCGTACGACCGACCGAAGGCGAGCACCGGAGGGACGATCGGGGTCGCGATCGTCACCTTCCTCGTGGCGCTCACTTGGGTCAACTTCCCGTTGCACAACCTGCCTTTCGGGCACACCACGGCGTCGGGCAAGTACAGCTGGCTCGGCATCACCAGCGCCGACACGTCCTACGACCCGGACTGGGTCTACTGGAACTACTCCGGCTACCAGTCGCCCGGCAAGGCGCGCCGGAACGAGTACTTCGCGGTCGTCGACCAGATGAAGAAGCTCGGCCAGGACCCCTCGTACGGATGCGGCCGCGCGATGTGGGAGTACGAACCGGAACTCGACCAGATGGGAACGCCCGACGCGCTGATGTTGCTTCCGTTCTGGACCCACGGATGCATCGGTTCGCAAGAGGGCCTCTATTACGAGTCGTCGGCGACCACCCCTTACCACTTCCTCAACGCGGCGGAGCTGTCCGACCATCCTTCCAATCCCGTCCGGGGACTCAACTACCCCGCCGCGCCGAACGTCGCCGAAGGCGTGCAGCATCTCCAGATACTCGGGGTCAAGTACTTCATGGCATTGACGCCCGACGTTCAGTCCCAGGCGGATCAGGACAGCAACTTGCAACTCGTCGCCACCGTCGGCCCGTACCCGGTCACCTACACGAGCGGCGGGAGCTCGTCGGTTCAGCAGCGCACATGGAAGATCTACGAGGTCGCCAACTCCGACCTGGTGAGCCCGCTGCTTTACCAACCGGCGGTGATGACCGGCGTTTCGAGCGCCGGCAAGACGTGGCTCAACGCCTCCCAGGCTTGGTACCTCGACCCCAACCGCTGGAACGTCTACGAAGCCGCGTCCGGCCCAAAGAGCTGGACCCGGGTGACGCCGAACGACACCTCCCCCCCGTTGATCACCCTCCCGCCGGTCGAGGTGTCCAACATCCATCAGAGCAACGAGTCGATCTCCTTCGACGTCGACCAGACCGGCGTCCCCGTCGTGGTGAGGACCTCCTACTTCCCGAACTGGCAAGTCAGCGGGGGCAAGGGCCCCTACCGGGCGACGCCCAACCTGATGGTCGTTATACCGACCTCCAATCACGTCACCCTCAACTACGGATACACAGGTCTCGACTGGTTCGGGTTCATCCTGTCGCTCCTCGGGGTCGCGGCTGTTGTAGTCCTGTGGCGGATGCGTCCGGTCGACTACCCGGTGCCGCGTCACTACCTCGGCGGCCGGTTCGCCTCGGCTCGGGGGCTGTTCGGCCCGCCGGGTAAGGTGCGAGACGGAATGGCGCCGACCGATACCGAGATACTCGACACCGTTTTCAAGGCGTACGACATAAGGGGCACCGTTCCCAACCAGATGAACCCCGCTCTCGCAAGGGCCGTCGGAGCTTCGTTCGCCCGGTTCGCCGAGGCCCGAACGGTACTGGTCGCGCGGGACATGAGACCATCTGGTGTCGAGCTCGCGCACGCGTTTGCCGAGGGGGCCACGTCGGTCGGGAGCGACGTGATCGACCTCGGGCTGACTTCCACGGACGAGCTCTACTTCGCGTCCGGGTCGTTGAACGCACCGGGTGCGATGTTCACCGCCTCACACAACCCCGCCAATTACAACGGCATCAAGCTCTGCCTCGCCGGCGCGCGACCGGTCGGAGCCGACACCGGTCTGAGGGAGATCAAGCTGGCTGTGGCGCGCGGCGACTTCTTCGACGGCAACGGCGCGGCGCCGGGGAAGGTCACCAGCCGCGACGTTCTGGCCGACTACGTCGCGAAGGTGCGCTCCTTTGTTGACCTCTCGGCCCTCCGCCCGCTGAAGGTTGTCGCCGACACCGCGAACGGCATGGGCGGGCTGGTGGTGCCTGCTGTCTTCGACGGCCTTCCTTTTTCCCTTGAAGTGCTCTTCGGAGAGCTCGACGGAACCTTCCCGAACCACCCGGCCGACCCGATCCAGGCGGAGAACCTCGTGTCGTTGCAGCGACGCATCCTCGAAACCGGCGCCGACGTCGGGCTGGCGTTCGACGGGGACGCCGACAGGTGCTTCCTTGTTGACGACCGCGGAGAGCCGGTCTCCGGTTCGACCACCACCGCGCTGGTCGCCGCCGCGCTTCTCGACAAACACCCCGGCGCGACGATCCTGCACAACCTGATCTGCTCCAAGGCGGTTCCCGAGATCGTCCGTGAGCTGGGCGGTGTGCCTGTTCGCACGCGCGTCGGCCACTCGTACATAAAGGCGGTGATGGCCGACACCGACGCGCTCTTCGGAGGCGAGCACTCGGGTCACTACTACTTCCGGGAAAATTACCGGGCGGACTCCGGAACGGTCGCCGCGCTGGTTGTGCTCGAGGTGTTGAGCAAGGCGGGGCGTCCGTTGTCGGAGATCCGGAAACGGTTCGAGCGCTACTCGGACTCCGGCGAGATAAACACCGAGGTTTCGGACCCGAACGCGGTGATCGACGGTGTCGCCGAACGTTTCGCCGGTTACAAGCAGGACCGCTTGGACGGATTGACCGTCGACTTGGGCGACTGGTGGTTCAACCTGCGCCCGTCGAATACCGAGCCTCTGTTGCGGCTCAACCTGGAGGCTCGCGACCGGGCAAGCAGCGAAGCTCACACGGCCGAGGTTCTTGCCATCATCAAAGAGCTGGCCGGCGCCAGTCGCTGAGAGGAGACGAACGTGGCGTTAGACCCGAGGCTGCTGGAGATCCTCGCTTGTCCAAAGGACAAAGGACCGCTCCTCTACTTCGAAACCGAGGACTCGCTTTACAACCCGAGGCTGCACATGCGTTACCGGATCACCGAAGGCATTCCGGTGATGCTCATCGACGAGGCCGAGACGGTCGACGATGCCGAGCACGAGCGGCTCATCGCGAAAGCGAAGGCTGACGGGATCAAACCGACGTTCGATCCGGACGCTGGATAAGGCTCGGCTCGTGGCCGTTCTTGACAGTCAAGGAATGTTCGAAGCCGCGGCCGCGCTGCCGGACCAAGTACGCGACGCCGCGCTCCGTTCGAAGGGGCTCGACCGGCTACCCGATCCCTCGCGAATCGAGCAGGTCGTGATCCTGGGCATGGGCGGGAGCGGCATGGCGGGCGAGGTGGTCGCCGCCGCGGCCGGTCCCCTGCTCCCGCTTCCACTGGTGATCAGCAAGTCGTACGAGTGCCCGGCGTTCGTGGGGAGCGGAACGCTCGTGTTCGCGATCTCGGCGTCGGGCAACACCGAGGAGACCGTGCAGGCGGCGACCGACGCTGCAGTCGCGGGGGCGCATCTGGTCGTCGTAAGCGGGGGCGGCAAGCTCGGCGAACTGGCACGCGGCTGGGACGTCCCGGTGGTCGATGTTCCTTCCGACATCCCGCAACCCCGGGCCGCGCTCGGCGCGATGTCGATCCCGCCTCTGGTCGTCCTTGACGAGCTGGGCCTGTACCGGGGCGCGCAGAGGTGGATCGACGACGCGGTGGATCAGTTGTCGCGTCGGCGCGACGAGCTGGCCGGCGCCGGCGAGTCGAGCGCAGCCGCGGACATAGCCAGAAGGATCGGTTCGACCATCGCGCTCGTGCACGGCGGGGGCCTGCTGGGGGCGGCGGCGGCGCAGAGGTTGAAGACCCAGATCAACGAGAACGCCAAGGCACCGGCGTTCTGGTCGGTGCAACCCGAGCTCTGCCACAACGAGATCGCCGGGTGGGGTCAGCTCGGCGACGTGACCCGCCAGCTGATCACCGCCGTCTTCCTTCGCCACGACGGCGAGCATCCACAGATCGGCAGGCGGTTCGAGCTGGTCGGCGAGTTGATGCAGGAGGTCGTCGCCTGCGAGATCGAGATCCAGGCGCAGGGCGACGGCGACCTCGCCCAGCTGCTCGACCTGATCATCTTCGGGGACTACGTATCACTATGGATGGCGGCGTTCGCGGGCATCGACCCAGGCCCGGTGCCAGCGCTCGTGGAGCTGAAGCAGAAGCTTGGGTCCTAGTCCCAACGGCGGCCCCCGGCCGGACCACTCTTCTAGCTACTGTTTGGATCAGACCTCAGCGGGTCTGTGGTTGAAAGTCGATGCCAGTCGCAGGCAAAACGACCCACGTAAGGCAGCTGCGGCTGCTGATCATGGTGCGGCTTAGGAGTAAGTCCTGGGAGCCGTCGGGACCACCGGGGTGCCGGGGTGACCAGGCAAGTGTGGGGTCAAAGACCAGGTCAGCCGCTGAGGTCTAACCCAGATTGGACGTCGCGGTCTACTACCGTGTCGTTAGCTAAAGGGTTTCCCGAAACCCGCGGCGTGAAAGGCGCCGGCCCGTTCCGTTCCCAAGGAGACAGAATGCCTAAGAGGGCTAGACCGCGACGGAACGGCCGGGGCCTTTCTTTGCAGCTAGTTTCGGGAACCCCTTTAATGAGTGATCAGAAATGAGTGATCAGGCCACCCTCGAGGACGAGGTCATTCGGGTTCTCATAGCCGACGACCAGGCGTTGTTCCGCCGGGGGCTCTACGTGGTTCTCGGCACCGAGGAGAACATCGAAGTGGTCGCCGAGGCCGAGGACGGGGAGCAGGCGATCCTCAAGGCGGAAGAGATGGCCCCCGACGTGGTTCTCATGGACGTCCGGATGCCCCGCGTCAACGGGATCGAGGCGGCAAGCCGGATCCGCGAGACCCTCCCGTCGACGAAGATCCTCATGCTCACCGTCTCGGACGAGGAGGACGACCTCTACGAGGCGATCAAAGCCGGGGCCAACGGCTACCTGCTCAAGGAGATCTCGGTGGAGGAGGTGGCCAGCGCGATCCGGGCCGTGGTCCAGGGCCAGAGCCTGATCTCTCCGTCGATGGCCTCGAAGCTTCTCAACGAATTCAACTCGCTGGCCCGCCAGGCGGCGGACCGTCGCGAGCAGCTGCCGGCGCCGGTGTTGACCGCCCGTGAGCTCGAGGTCCTCAAGCTGGTCGCCCGGGGCATGAGCAACCGAGACGTGGCCGACCAGCTGTACATCTCGGAGAACACCGTGAAGAACCACGTCCGAAACATTCTCGAGAAGCTGCACCTGCACTCCCGCATGGAGGCGGTCATGTACGCGGTTCGGAAGCGCTTGCTCGATCCTCACAGCGAAGGCTGAGGGCTGCTGACCCTTTCACCCTTCTAGCCGTTTGTCGACTGTAGGAAGGAGAGCTTCTCGTAGAGGACCACGCTGCCTACCTGGTCGACGGCGCGGTATTGCGACTCGATCGAATCGAACACCGGCTTGTCGTCGGGGGCGAGGCCGGTGGGCAACAGTATGTACTGGATCTGGTCGGCGAACGGGAGTCGCTGACCTTCGGTGTGGTAGGTCCCCCAGTACTGCGCGGAAAACGGCGTCGGCCACATGTACACGCGGGTCCGGTGGTCGATGTGGGAGATGTACGGATACCAGGCCGACACGACGGCGTTCGGCGGCAGCGCCTTGATCACCTGGTTGGCGTCGCGCACCGCCGGCGCGGAAGAGCTTTGATGCGGATAGTCGTGAATGGAGAAGGGGGCCAACCCCCATACGACGCAGCCGGCGAAAGCGGAAAAGGTAGCCACGCCGACTGCCGCGGCACGTAAACGGACAGGCTGGATCCGGCTGACCGCCCAAACCGTCCCGATCACCAGAACCGGAACGAGCGGCATCGAGTAGTGGTACTGGATCTCGTGCATGTAGCCGAAGTCGGCTAGCTCGTTTTCGAGGAAGGTCAGCGCTGCGATCGCAGCAACGGACGGAGCCAGCAGGAACATCCATCCGACGGACGAGCCCATCTGCCACAGGTAGAACGGCCGGCCCTGGCTGGTCACGTAGTCCCAGACCTGGCGGGGCTTGGTGAAGATGGACGAGACGAACCCGGTGAATCCTCCGAACGGAACCCTGGCCATGTTGAACGACGTCGTTCCGAGGAGCAGGTTGATGATGACGAGGAAGGCGATCGCCATCCACGCTGCTGCACCGCCGGCGATTATCAGCCCGAGCTTGCGGTCCCGTCGCCAGGCGACCCAAAGGCCGAGCGGGATGACCATCAACGCGGTGTCCTGCTTGCACAGCAGTGCCGCGACCGCCGCGACGACGAGCAAGCGCGGGTGCCAGTCGACCGCGGCGTAGACGGCGATCGCGAGCGCGAGCACCATGAGGCACTCGGGGTGGAACTGCTCCAGGTTCCCGTTCTGAAGCGCGGGGTTCAGCAGGTAGGAGGCAGCCAGGGCCGTCGCCAGCGTCGTGCCCAGGGCGCCGCGGCCGAGCAGCCGACGGCCCAGCAGGTAGATCGGGATGGCTGCCGCGGCCAGCGCCCAGGACTGCAGCACGAGCAGTGCCTGGGCGTGCGGGTAGACCCAGAACAAAGGGACGACGAGCAGGAGGATGAAGCAGGTGTGGTCGCCGAACAGGTTGCGCCCCATGACGGTCACGAATGGTGCATGGAACCGGCTCAGCAGCCAGATGCCCTGGTCGAACAGGCCCATGTCGTAGGCCGGAGTGTCGTAACCGTCGTGCACCGCCACCGATAGGAGGCTGAAGCGCATCGCGTACGCAATGACCAGGCCGAGCACGGGCAGGTGAGGCGCGATCCGGAGCGCGCCCTGTCGGACAGCGGCAAGGTCGACAGCCCGAGGCGCTTCTACCCCAATTACCTGAGCCACCGGCACACCAGGGTAGTGACGTGCGGCGTCCGCGCCCCGGCGCGGGCTACGGACAGGGGTGGGGCAGGGGCCCCACCCTCTGGAGGGGCTTGGCGTTGGGGCCCCGAGCGGGCCTGTGTGGCAGTCCCCGGGCGCCGGGGGGTACCGGTAGCATGGGTGATCCATGAGCGTGTTCTCGAAGATCCTGCGCGCCGGCGAAGGGAAGAAGGTGCGCGCCCTTCAGGCGCTGGTGCCCGACATCAACGCGCTCGAGGACGATACGAAGGCGCTGACGGACGAGCAGCTCGCCCACCGGACCGTCCAGTTCAGGGAGCGGCTCGCCAACGGTGAGGACCTCAACGACCTCCTGATCGAGGCGTTCGCCACGGTTCGGGAGGCGGCCCGCCGGACGATCGGCCAGAGGCATTTCGACGTCCAGCTGATGGGCGGCGCCGCACTCCACTTCGGCTGGATCGCCGAGATGAAGACCGGTGAGGGCAAGACGCTCGTTTCGACCCTGCCGGTCTATCTGAACGCTCTCGCCGGCAACGGCGTGCACGTGGTCACGGTCAACGACTACCTGGCCAAGCGCGACGCCGAGTGGATGGGCCAGATCCACCGATTCCTCGGGATCACCGTCGGCCGGGTGTCTCCAGACATCGACGACTGGCAGGCGAAGAAGGATGCCTACAACTGCGACGTCACCTACGGCACCAACACGGAGTTCGGTTTCGACTACCTCCGCGACAACATGGCGCGCGCTCTCGAGCACATGGTCCAGCGCGGCCATCACTACGGGATCGTCGACGAGGTGGACTCGATCCTCATCGACGAGGCGAGGACCCCGCTGATCATCTCGGGTCCGTCGAGCGAGTCCGCCCGGCTCTATTACCAGTTCGCCGGTATCGCGAGGTCCCTCACCGCTGGTGTCGACTACGAGGTCGACGAGGAGAAGCGCACCGTCGCCCCCACCGAGGAGGGAATCGAAAAGGTCGAGAGGGCCCTCGGGATCGACAACCTCTACGACCTGGTCTCCTCCAACTACGTCCACCAGCTCACCCAGGCTCTCAAGGGCAAGGAGCTCTACAAGCGCGACAAGGACTACATCGTCTCCGACGGCGAGGTGAAGATCGTCGACGAGTTCACCGGCCGCATCCTCGAAGGCCGGCGCTGGTCCGACGGCTTGCACCAAGCGGTCGAGGCGAAGGAACGGGTGCGGATCAAAGAGGAGAACCACACCTGGGCGACCGTCACACTGCAGAACTACTTCCGGCTCTACGAGAAGCTCGCCGGCATGACCGGAACCGCCGAGACGGAAGCGTCCGAGTTTGCCAGCACCTACGACCTGCCCGTCGTGCCGATCCCGACGAACATGCCGATGGTCCGCGACGACCAGCAGGACCTGATCTACAAGACCGAGCAGGCCAAGTTCAATGCGGTCGTCGAGGACATCATCGATCGGTTCGACAAAGGGCAGCCGGTGCTGGTCGGCACGGCTTCGGTGGAGAAGTCCGAAGTGTTGTCGGGCCTGCTCGCCAAGAAGGGCATCGCTCATCACGTCCTGAACGCGAAGCAGCACACCCGTGAGGCGCAGATAGTCGCGCAGGCCGGTCGCCTGCACGCGGTCACCGTCGCGACCAATATGGCGGGCCGCGGAGTCGACATCCTCCTCGGAGGGAATCCGGAGCTCCTCGCCGCTCAGGAGGTGAGGGCGAGCGGTCTCGACCCTGAGGCCGAGGACGGCGAGGCCCGTTACAAGGAGCTGCTCGCCAAGTATGAGGAGGAGTGCCGCACCGAAGGCGTCAAGGTCGTCGAACTTGGTGGCCTCTACGTGCTCGGCTCCGAACGGCACGAGTCGCGCCGAATCGACAACCAGCTCCGCGGCCGCTCCGGACGTCAGGGTGACCCCGGGGAGTCACGCTTCTTCCTGTCGCTCGAAGACGAGCTGATGCGCCTGTTCGCGACCGGCGCGATGAACTGGGTGATGGGCCAGGCGCTCCCCGAGGACGTGCCGATCGAGTCGCGCATGGTGTCCCGCGCGATCGAGAGGGCGCAGAACACGGTCGAAGCGCGCAACGCCGAGATCCGCAAGGACGTCCTCAAGTACGACGAGGTGATGAACGAGCAGCGCAAGGTGATCTACGCGCGGCGCTTGCAGATCCTCGAAGGGGAGGATCTCCGATCCCGCACGATCGAGGTCATCTCGTCCGCCATCGACAGCATCGTCACCGCCAACTGCGGAAACTCCGAGTTCGCCGAGGACTGGAACATCGAAGGTCTGCTCAGCGAGACTCGCCAGTACTTCCCGACCGAGGCCACGAAGGAGCAGATCGCCGCGCTCCCGGACTCGAACGAGGTCTACGAGCTGCTCGCCGGCGAGGCGATCGCCTACTACGAGCAGCGCGAAGCTTCGATGCCGGCACCTGAAGGCGGCGAGGCGGCCGAAACGATGCGAGCCCTCGAGCGCGAGGTGATGCTGCAGCTGATCGACCAGAAGTGGCGCGAGCACCTCTCGGAGATGGACTACCTCAGAGAGGGAATCAACCTGCGGGCGATGGGCCAGAAGGATCCCCTGGTCGAATGGCAACGCGATGGCTTCGAGATGTTCGGCCAGATGATGGCCAGCATCGACGACGACTACGTGAAGATCGTCATGCACGCGCAGGTCCAGGTTCTCGAGCAGCAGCCGGAGCAGCCTTCGCTCGCAGGCGCGCAGTACGAGGCCGCAGAGGACCCGGTGCAAGGCACCGGAGCCATGTGGCAGGCGGCGAGGACAGGACCGGCCCCGGGTGAGGAAGTCGTGTTCGCGCCGGAGCCCGCAGGCGCCGGTAACGATCAAGCCGCCGCCGCGGCAGCCCAGCAGATGGGAGGCGCTGCTCCTGAGATCGAGAAGCCGATCGTCAGGGACTCGGACTTCGAGCGCGCGGGGCGCAACGATCCCTGCCCCTGCGGAAGCGGCAAGAAGTTCAAGTTCTGCCACGGGCGCTGAACGCCCTCCATCGCGATGCGCGACTTCAAGGACGATCTCTCCGCGCTGAGACGAAGGCTCGACGAGGCCAACAAGTACTTGGGCCTCGACCGGCTTCGAACCCGCCTCGCTGAGCTCGAGGCCGAGCTCAGCCGTCCGGACCTGTGGGACGACACCGAGGTGGGGCAGAAGGTAACCAGGGAGTACGGCAGGACGAAGGCCGACGTCGACCTGCTGGGCGGCCTCGACCGGCGCCTGTCGGACGCGGAGACGCTCTATGAGCTCGCGGTCGAGGAAGGCGATGACAGCGTCGAACCTGAACTGACCCAGCAGGTGACAACCCTCGCCAGCCAACTCGACGAGCTCGAATTGAGATCCTTGTTCACCGGCGAGCACGACGAGTTGGACGCGGCCTGCGAAATCCACGCCAAGGACGGCGGCACCGACGCCCAGGACTGGGCGGAGATGATGGTGCGCATGTACCAGCGATGGGCGGAGCGGCGCGGGTTCGAGTTGGAGATCGAGGACGTCAGCCCCGGTCAGGAAGCCGGGATCCTCTCGGCAAGCTTCATCATCCGCGGTCGCTACGCCATGGGACTCTTAACCTCCGAGCGCGGCGTCCACCGGCTGGTTCGGATCTCGCCGTTCGATTCGCAGGCACGCCGGCACACCAGCTTCGCGTCGATGACCGTGGTGCCGTTTCTGGAGGACAGCTCGGACGAGGTCGAAATCGACGAAAAAGACCTCCGTATCGACACGTACCGCTCGTCCGGCGCGGGCGGTCAGCACGTCAACGTCACCGATTCCGCTGTCCGCATAACGCACATACCGACCGGAACGGTCGTCGCCGTCCAGAACGAGAGATCCCAGCACCAGAACAGGGCAAAGGCGATGCAAATCCTCGCTTCCAAACTTGCCGAACAGCAGCGCGAGGAGCGCGAGGCTCAGCTGTCCGCGCTGGCCGGTCCGAAGGCGCAGGTCGGGTGGGGCGCCCAGATCCGCTCGTACGTCCTGGCGCCATACCAGCAGGTCAAGGACCTGAGGACCGACTACGAGACCGGCAACGTCCAAGCGGTGCTCGACGGGGACCTCGACCAGTTCATGGAGGCCTACCTCCGCTGGCGCCGGGAGAACTCGTTGAAGCCTGCTGACGCCAGCTGATCGGGCTCGTCTAGTACGCTCGCAAACCGGGATTTCGCACGGGTGGGACTGCCGCGCGGACGAGTCCCGTCACCTTTCCGCATGATCAAGCTCGAGAACGTAACCAAGGCCTACAAGGGCACCACCGTCGCACTTCGAGACGTCAGCGTCGACATCCAGAAGGGTGAGTTCGTCTTTCTGGTCGGACCGTCCGGCTCTGGTAAGTCGACCTTTCTGCGGCTGGTCACCAAGGAGGAGCAGGCCGAGAACGGCAGGGTGTGGGTCGCGGGCAAGGAAGTAGGAGCGCTCTCGTCCTGGAAGGTTCCTTACCTGCGACGGAACATCGGGTGCGTGTTCCAGGACTTCCGGCTCCTGCCGACCAAGTCGGTTTACGAGAACGTCGCGTTCGCGTTGGAGGTGATCGGGCGGCCGCGCACGGTGGTGCGCCAGCAGGTGCCGCAGATCCTCGACCTGGTCGGCCTCGGTAAGAAGCTGCAGAACCTCCCCCACGAGCTCTCCGGCGGCGAGCAGCAACGCGTGGCAATCGCCCGCGCGTTCGTGAACCGTCCTCTTATCCTCCTTGCCGACGAGCCGACCGGAAACCTCGACCCGTCCACCACCGCCGGCATCATGCGGCTCCTCGACCGGATCAACCGGACGGGCACGACGGTTCTCATGGCCACCCACGACAACGGGATAGTCGACTCGATGCGCCGGCGGGTCATCGAGCTCGACCGGGGAACGGTCATCAGGGACCAGGCTCGCGGCGTCTACGGAATGGGGGCTTAGCACCGGATGGCGATGTCCACCGGTTATGTCGCGCGCGAGACCGCGAGCAACCTGCGACGGAACCTAGTCATGACACTGTCGGCGGTGCTGACGATGGCGGTGTCGTTGTCGGCGCTCGGCGGGGTGCTGATCATGCGCCAGGCGATCAACAAGGCGTCGATCCAGTGGCGCGGCGGAGTGGAGATGGCGATCTTTCTTCAGCCGGGGGTCACCAACAACGAGACCCAGGCGATCGAGCGGGAGCTCGCAACGATGCCCGGCGTCAAGAAATACCACTTCGTCGACAAGCCGCAGGCGTACCAGGAGTTCCGGCAGATCTTCGGCGGCAACAACGACATCGTCAGCGTCCTCAGTGTCAACGACATGCCACCCTCATACAGGGTCGTTCCGAGCAGGGCGCAGGACATCTCTCAGTTAGGGAAGCAGTTCGTCGGCCAACCGGGTGTTCTACAGGTGTCGTACGCAAAGCAGGAGATCGACCAGCTGCTTCATCAGTTCAAGCAGTTGAGGGCGTTGGGACTCTTCCTCGCGGTCGGCGTGATGATCGGAGCGGTCGCTCTTATCGTGAACACGATCCAGCTAGCGATCTTCGCTCGACGCCGTGAGGTCGCGGTCATGAAGCTGGTCGGTGCTACCAACTGGTTCATCAGGCTCCCGTTCATGTTCGAAGGACTTCTGCACGGGGTCGCTGGCGGCATCATCGCGTTCGGCGTCACGTATGGGGTGCGCAACACGATCGCGTCCTTTGTCGGCAATGAGACGGTCCTGGGCACACGGACGCTGTTCGTTACACCGCATGAGGCGGTGATCACCGGGATATTGCTGCTGGTGATCGGCGCCGGCGTGGGCGCGCTCGGATCCGCGTTCGCAATCCGCCGGTTCTTGGCGGTTTAGCCGTCTCCTTCGTTTAGCGGGCTAGTCGACGCCGCCACTCGTCCTGCAGCCGCCGGCGCAGTTCGAAAAGACGGGAAACCCGAGTTCCGTCGGCTTGACCTGTTACCCGCTTTGGAGATGCATCTGAGGCCGAGCCTCGAAGCGCGCCCACCAGGAGGTCGATCACTCGGGACGCCTCCGGAAGGCTGACTGGTGTTGAAGCCGTACAAACCGAACCGGTCCAGTGGCTGAACACGACTGTCGAAGTCGTAGGGTGCCACGTGATGCGCAAATAACGATCCTCGCCTCGGATGTCTGGCACCACCAAGCTGCGAGTCCTGACCTCCTGCACGAATTAAGTATGACTTCGCCTCGCCGGAATCGCTACGGGCTTGACGGGAAATGAACCCCGGTGCTTGTCCCCGGAAGCGCGCCGGCGGCGTGGGATGATTCGGGCGTGGAATCGAGCGATGACGCAACTCAAGAAGCGGATAGCTCCGGAGAGCGCTGGCCGCTAATCAAGCTGTTCGACCTGGTGGCTATTGTGCTGCTCGCATCCGTCGTGGTTGAGATAGTTGGCAGCGCAATCTCGGGCGCGGGGTTCCCTTCGTCCGACTTCGCCGGTCCAACTTCAATACCGCTGTACTCGCGGCTTTTCTCGGCCACCGTCTGGGCCAACCTCACAACGGCTTTGCTTTTGCTGGCCGCGCTCGCAGTTTTGGCGCTTCCGCGCATCGTTTGGGACGTCCCGCCGAGCGATAAATGGCCAGGTGTAGCAGCCAAAGTTGCGGTTGGCATATGTGGCGTGGCTTCTCTGGCGACGGTCGCTGCGCTGGTGGGGATCGGAAACGCTATCTGGGGGCCACCACAGCGAAACCCTGTGGACAGCTTGAATGTGGCGGCTGGCTTGGCCGCAGTGATGGTCAATGGCTTGGCTGCGACGCTGTCCCGGTACGCGATCCCTTATGTCCGAGAAGAATCAGAAGAATCAGAGGCGACCCAAGGGTCGATTGAGGCCTAGGGAACCAACTACGCCCAACCTTCCACGTCTCGCACGGCTCCCGCGATTACTTCGGGTTGATCGATGGGCAAGAGATGTCGTGCGCCCGGAATGACCTTGTGGACGGCGCCGGGAATCTCTGCCGCGAGGCGTTCGCCGACCGGCGCCGGCACGATGCGATCCGAGCCGCCCGACAGGACGACGGTCGGGACTGAGATCGTGTTCAACGCCGGCGCCAGTTCGCCCAGCTCGTCGAAGAGACGCCGCTGCTCCGACACGAACGACCGCCATACCGGAGCCTTCGTGCGAGCTCCGGTCACTGCTTCGAGCGCGCGCACTACGTCCCGCGCCCGGCCGTTGAGCCGGCGTTCCACCAATTCGCGAACCTTCCGGGTTCGGAGTACCAGACCGGTCGCGCCTATCGTTGTCGCTGAGAGGGCGTCCCCGATGCCTCGCGCAGCCAGCATGCGGTCCACCCAGCCGAGCTGTTCACCCGGCCGGACGGACGCGACGAGCACCAAACCCCGCACCAGACTTGGGCTTTGGACCGCCGCGGCGAGGGCGACGCCTCCCGCCCAGCTGTGCCCGACGAGCACCGCATCGGCTTCGCCAAGCTGGTCGAGCAATTGAGCGATAGCGGCGGCGTTGCCGGCGAATCCGGTCGCGGCGCCGGCGGTTCGCCCGTAACCGGGGCGGTCCGGGACGATAACCCGGTGGTCGCCGCTCAACAACGGAACCACCCGGCTCCAGTCGCCCCCCGAACCAGGCTGGCCGTGAAGGAGCACGACTGCCGGCCCGGATCCGCAGGTGTCAACCGCCAGAGGCGTCGCTGAGTCCCGTGCCCCTTCCGGAACGATCATGGCTGGTTGGTCAGAGCGGCGGCGGCCGAATTGAAGTAACCGATCATCTGGGCCTCGTCGAGAGGGCGCAGATTCGAGGCGCGCACTGCTTCGGTCATGTGGGCGAGCCATGCGTCTCGTTCGGCCGGGCCAATGGCGAACGGAAAATGCCGTTGCCTGAGGCGGGGAGCTCCCCTGGTCTGGTTGTAGGTGTCGGGTCCGCCCCAGTACTGCACGAGGAAGTCGCGCAGGTGGCGTCGAGCCTGCTCGAAGCTCTCATCGTCCTTGGGATATACGCGACGCAGGACCGCATCGTCCTTGACTGCGCTGTAGAAGCGGACGGTCAGGTCTTCGAAAAAGGCCTCCCCTCCGACGCGCTCGTACATGGTGGATCCGGCGGTCATCGTCGCCAGCTTGGTCGATCAGGGCGGGGAACCGGCAAGCCGGGACATCACTCGGGTGACGGCGCGAGCTTCGTACACTCGGATCGGTGAGAGCGGTTCGCTCCGGCGGAGTGGTTGCGGAATGCTCGGCGGTCACAGCGTGGCCTGCTGGGATCGTCGCTGCCGTCCTAGCGGCGGCCGGGCTTCTCGGCGCGTGCGGCTCGCGAGGCGGCGGGAACAGCACCGCGGACCAGGCCTTCGTCGCCGCGGTTCACCTCGGCGCCCCGGGCATCGCGTCGTTCCGGAGCAACATGCAGCTGATCCGCTTAGGACACGCTGCATGCGACGGTTTCAGGGCGGGCGCCTCGTACGAGCAGCTCGCCGATCGGATGAGCCTGCTTGAAGGAAGAAATCCTTTGCCGTCGCAGGATTTCGGTGTTGTCGTGACTTCGGCGGTAGACGCCTACTGCCCACAGTTCCGCTCGCGCGTCTAAGGAAACCTAAGACCCCGTAGCCGCGGTGGTGTCCGACGGGACAATCCACGGCGTGATGAACGTGAGGACGCGCTGAGCGAAGGCCACGTGCGTTCCTGGGCGAAGCGCCCGCGGCTCGTACGGCCTGAGTCGCATCCAGTCCCTCGACCCGGGCTCGAAGATAAAAGTTCCGGCGGGGGAGGAACGGTCGAGGACCTCCACGTCCCAGCCGGCCAGACGGATCTCCGCGTGGGCGGCCGCCATCTCCGTTCCTTCGAGAGCGAGCGGTCTGGCCAGTCCGCCCCTGACGGTGGGATCGCCGCCCGGGTTGGAGCCGGCGAGGTAACTGCTGTCGAGCCGCCAGATGATGCCGTCGTCGCCGACCAGGCACCCGAGGGGCGGACGGGTGCCGCTGACCGTGTAGGTGGCATCGTTTCTGACCGGGGCTCCGCACCGGGCGCACGTCCTCATACCCGGCCGGTTGAGGTGCTGATGTTCGCAGAGGAGGCCGCCGACGACCGGCGCTCCCGGTACGGAACGGTCGGGCCCGCCGACCCCCGGAAGCGGAGGGCGCGGGTCCGTCGCGGAAGGGCGGCGAAGATCGATCGAGCCGGGAGGCCCGGGGGTTCGTGGCGGTTCTGCCGGTTCCGGCGGGATCTCTGCAGGCGTCTCGAGCACCAGAGTCTCGGGGGCTTCCCCTAGCGCGGCATTTGAAGAAAGGGTCGGGTCGAGCGCAGCCTCGGAGGACATCTCGGCTTCGGGTGCTTCGAGCACTTCGGTCGGCGGCGACGATTCGAGAGTGGCGGTTTCCTCGCCGTCGAAGCTCCCGGGCTCCACCGACGCCGACGGTACGGAGACGGTCCCCAGACCG
Organism: Acidimicrobiales bacterium; assembly: GCA_036378675.1. Lineage (NCBI taxonomy): Bacteria > Bacillati > Actinomycetota > Acidimicrobiia > Acidimicrobiales > Acidimicrobiales bacterium. Next base: position 18,434 of record DASUWA010000009.1, on the reverse strand, counting down.
CTGTCCGGCTTCCGCATGGGGGACGGGAACAGCACCAACCCAGATCCCGGTACCACCCCTGCCTCCAGGTCCCACATGCTGTCCGGCGTCACCACGGGGAGGGGGCTCCCCGCAGCGTTCACCATCACCGACGGCTGCGGCGTGATGATCGCTTGAAGCCAGCCGGGCGAAGGGCTCGGCGCGAGCCAACGTTGCCCGTCCCACGCCTGCACCGGGCCGTGCAACAACGACGCCCACCCCAGCGAATCCGGCCCCACCACCGCGAACGCAACGTGCGGTTCCGGATCGCGCTCTCGCAAGACTCCGGCGATGTGGTCGGCCATCTGCCGTCCTCCGCGTGCAGAGCCCGAAAGGTTCCGTGCAGATTGAGCGAGGAAACTGATCAGCGCGGGTGACGCAGATGGCGCCGCCCAGCCCACGACCGCCCCGTAACGGATCACCGTCCCCGGACCGGTGACAACCTCCACCCTTTCGATCACGATCGCACCTCGGCCGACTCGAGCCGTTCGGCCAGTTCGAGGGCCGTTGCCGGGCGATTAGAGGGATCGCGGTCGAAGCAGGCATCGAGGATCTCTGCGACATCGCTCGGAATCGATTCGTGAACTACCGGCGTGCCGAAGAGCACTTTCTGCACCGCGGTTACCGGTGACTCGTTGTCGAGGCCCGGGTACAGAGAGGCGCGGGAGCAGGCCCGATGAAGGGTTGCCGCAAGGGCCCACACATCCGAGCCTCGGTTCGGCTCACCGCCGCGCAGCAACTCCGGATCGAGGACATCGACGCTCTGCCAGCCGTCCGGGCGAGCGATCGCCCCGGACGGACCCGCGGGCCTCGGAGGGCCCAGCAAACCGCCGCCGTCGGCGATGAAGATTGAGGCGGGCTGGATGGAGCCGTGGGCGAGTCCCGTCTCATGGAGAGCGTGGGCACCGCGGGCTGCGCCGGCTACGGCTAGGACCTTCTTGCCCATCCGCAACGATCGGGTGGGGGACTCGAGGCTGCCGCCGTCAGGGTCCTCCGAGACCAGGTAGCCGCCGGTGCCGGCCCGATCGAGATCCGGCCCGGTCTCGAAGAGGCGCAGCAGGTCGGGAGAGCCGACCGCGGCGAACAGGGACAGGTCGGCGCTCAGTTCCGGCCAACCTGCGGCGTCGACGAGCAGCTCCCACACGAGGACGGTGGTTTCGAGGGGGAGCCCCAGCCGCTTAGGTGCGGTCGCCCGGAAACAGCCGGGGCCGACCGCCTCGACGAGCTCGTAGTCCGCGAGCGCTGACCTCAACGTCATCTCCATCGCCGAACCTGAGCGTAACCGGACACCAGCACCCGGTCGGTTCAGGACTCACACCATGAAAACTCATGAAAAAGGCGATACCGGAGTGTGCTCGTCAGGCCGTCAGCGCCACCATCGCCCGGTGCATTGCCTGGCTCGCCTCTGCCAGGTCGAGGGCCGTCTCGTGAGAGAGGAGCCAATCGACGAGGAACGTCGCTTCGCGGAGCAGGTTCAGCGCCCGGCTTCGCTGGTCCGAATCAGACGCGAGAAGTGAGTCGTGGAGATCGTCGGCGGTCATGGCATCCCGTTTCGTCGAGACCCGCTGACGATACTCGCAATGGTCAGTGCCCGCTAGGGCGATGAAAATGTGCGCCGTGTCGATGCGCGAGGCGTGGGAGTCCAATGCCGAGAAATGGATCGGCTGGGCTCGCCGGCCGGGGTTCGACTCTTATCACCAGTTTCACGGCAGGCGTTTTCTCGGGATCGTGCCCGCGCCGGGCCGGCTGACGATCGACCTGGGAGCAGGCGAGGGTCGGCTCGCCCGGGACCTGGTAGCGCTCGGCCACCGAGTCATCGCGCTCGACGCCTCACCAAGCCTGGCTCGTGCCTGCGCTGCCTCACCCGAGGCGATTCCCACTTTGCTGGCCGACGCGGCAGCGACGCCGTTCCGGGCCGGTTGCGCCGACCTTGTCGTCGCGTTCATGTCGCTCCAGGACGTCGACGACTGGGAAGGCGCGATCGGGGAGGCAGCGCGACTCCTCATTCCTGGCGGCCGCTTCCTTATCGCGATCGTTCACCCGATCAACTCCGCCGGCACCTTCGAGGGTGAGCGCGACGATCGCGAAGCCCCGTTTGTGATCCGCGACTCGTACCTCGTTCAGTACCGCGTCGTTGAGGACATCGAACGCGACGGCATGCCGATGACGTTTCACAGCGAGCACCGTCCCCTCGAGTCCTACATCGCCGCGTCGCGTACGGCGGGCTTCTCGATCGACGACATCCGAGAGGTCACGGTCGATGACCCGAACGATCGGTGGGCGCGCATCCCGATGTTCTTGCACATCGCAGCAGTGCTCACGCGGTGAGCTACTGCGGGGCGTTCTCCTTCATCGACTTCTCGTCCCACAACCCCACAAGACGGCTGTCGGGATCGAGGAGTTCTGCGCCGAACCCCCAGGCGTTTCTCTGAGGTTGATGGAGGAACTCGACTCCACGCGAACGAAGGTCGTCGCAGGTCTTCATCACGTCGTCGACCTGAAAGAAAATGCTGCAGCTCGACTTCTCCGTGCCCGCTGCGGAGAGGATCAGGGTGAAGTCGTTGTCGTCTTGGAGGCCGATCGCCGGCGGATCTGCACTCTCGAACTCGACGGTCATCCCGATCACTGAGGTATACCAGTCGCGGCACGCTCCGAGATCAGTGACGAACAGGCCGAGATGATCGAGCTTCGCCATATCCACTCCCGATGGATGCAGTCTTTGCCATCGACGGTAGCGAGCACTAGCACTGCTCACAGGAGAAATTGGGGAACCATAGTGTTTGAACCCGACTATTGCTGATATCGCACGGCTAATGTCCCCGCCCGGTGGCGGCAGGTAGTAGGGCGGGGTGGCGACGTTTGATCGGCGGGGCAATGGTCGTCGCCTGCGCGGCCGCGCTCATGACCACGGTGTCGACAAACCGTGTCGCACTGAAGGCATCGCTCGCCGCGTATTCCGACCCTGGTGTCATCGCATTGGGTGACGCGGTCTTCGCCGGCGGGGCACCTTCGCCTTCTCTCTCATCTCCGGTCGTCGGCATGGCAGTCGATCCGGTGAACAACGGCTACTGGGTAGTGGCGGCTGACGGGGGAGTGTTCACTTACGGCGGAGCCCCCTATTACGGATCCGGCGGCTCGATCAACCTGTACTCGCCCGTGGTCGGGATGGCAGCAACGCCCGATGGCCGAGGTTACTGGTTGGTCGCCGCGGACGGCGGGGTTTTCACGTTCGGTGACGCCCCGTTCTACGGATCGATGGGGGCTACGAAGCTCAACTCGCCGGTGGTCGGGATGGCCGCGACGCCGAGCGGTCATGGGTACTGGCTGGCAGCCGCCGACGGAGGCATTTTTACCTTCGGTGACGCCCCCTTCTACGGGTCGATGGGGGCTATCAAGCTCAACTCGCCCGTCGTCGGGATAGCAGCCTCGCCGACGGGGAAGGGCTACTGGATGGTCGCCGGTGACGCCGGCATATTCAACTTCGGCGACGCAGGATTCTTCGGGACCCCCGCCTCTCACGGGATCGCCGCCTGGGCGAGCGGCATGGCCGCGACCAAGGACGGCAAGGGTTACTGGATCTCGAATGCGAACGGCGCGGTCTACTACGAAGGCGACGCCATCACCTACGGCAACAACCTCGACACCCCGCGGACCGAGCCGATCGCCGCGATCGCCCGGACCAACAGTGGAAAGGGGTACTTCCTTCTCGAGCCCGACGCGTTCGAGACGGCGTTCTCTCATCCGGGCGGCGGGGGAGCGATCGTCAAGGGCGCGGCGAGCCAGATCCAGGGGGACCCGGTCAGCGGGTACTTCTGCAACCCGTACGGCCCGTGCGAGGCGTGGTGCGCGCTGTTTGCCACCTGGGCGTGGGAGAACGCAGGCATCCCGATTCCCCGTTTTGCGTTCGTCGGCGACATCTACAACTGGGCGGCACGGTTCACCCGGGTCATCCCGCCGACGGGCAGGCCCGCGCCGGGTGACATCATCCTTTACGGCACCGGGCCGCAGAGCATCTACACCGCCGTGCACACTGGCATCGTCGCCCAGGTCTGGCCGGACGGATCGATCGACACGATCGAGGGCGATGCCGGCCCGGGCCCCTCGGGTTATTTCAACGTGATCATCAACGGGCCGTTCCTCCCGAGCCATTCGATGGAGTACAACGGCATGCCGATTTTCGGGTTCGCCGTCCCGTGACGAGGGCGCGCCGGCGTTCTAGCCGTTGAGGGTCGAGATGATCTCGGCAGTGGTCTCGGGGTTGGCGTTGATCATCAGCCAAAGCTCCGCGCCGGAGGACGATTCCCACGCGTCGATAGCCGTCGCGCTGAACCCGCCGGGCCGGGTGATCTGATAGCGGTAGGCGACGGTCGCGTTTCGCACCGCGACGTTGATCGCCGTGCTCGTGTCGAATGGGGTGGGGCGCCCGATGCCGAAGGACTGGAAGACCTGCGGGGGCGTCTCCCCGGCCGCCGGCGCTGCCGGCCGGGCGGTCAGATGGTCGCCGACCCATCCGCTGACGCCGGATGTCTCGAGGTCTCCTGCGTCATCGGAGAAGGCGTCGTTCTTCGACCACGAGTTCGGGACCGCGTAGGAGAAGACTCCGTCGGTCACCCCGTGGTAGCCGGGCGGAACGAACAGTGGGTGGGCGCTCGGAGTCCCCTTGTCGGCGAGGATCGACGCAAGGAGTGCCGCGGCGCCGAGCAGCAGAGCCGGCAACGCGACCGTCAACAGGATGCGGCGGTTGCGTCTCCGCTGCACTCGTTCGGCGGGGGTGAGCTCCGCGGGGCGGCGGCGTTCGAGTCCTGAACCGGCGCCGTTCGAATGGACGTCGCCGTTCGAATGGAGGTCGCCGTTCGGGACGGGGGGTTGAAGGTAGCCGGCGGGTTCGGGCGGGTAGCCGGCTGGATCGGTCACGGTCTCAATCGTCGCACGGCGCACCGTCGGTGGGCCATGCGCGGCCCAGACGCGAAAGCGGCGCAGAGAAGCCCACCTTGAGCTCTCCCTGCGCCTGCTTCCGTTCCGTCAGTGACTGCGGTTGCCGCTCTCTGTTTTGGGACCGCCTCGTCCCGGGTGGCGTCGCGACGACACCCGGCCATAGGGCCGGCCAGTTCGAGGGTCCACAGCCGCTACGGACCACTTGGGGCTCAGGCCGGTTGCCGGCGTGAGCCCGGTCCTAACGGGGCGGACCGTCCTCCTCGGGCGAGCTCCATGTTCCCACGGGCCCTCCTTTCCTGTGCCGCCGGCCACGTCACGGCGCCGGCACCCGTTGATGCGTTGACACATTCAACGGCGCTGCGCAGAGGTGTGTCAAGGGTCTCACGCGGCTTTATTTCTGGTCCTTCCGGACTAATCGCTAGATGCGGTTGGAGCAGCGCCGGCGCATCACCCGTCGCCAGATCAAGGCGGCCACGGCGACCAGGATCGCCACCTTCAGGATCGCCCCGGCGAGGCTGAAAAGAGTCCCGAGGATCAAGAACACCAGGCCCAGAACCAGAGCCGCCGCGATCGCAATCACGGCAATTAGGGCTACCAGGCTGAACACGCTTGGGCGCCTGTGCTCGTCCTCGTCGTTCCCGACCACTCGATATGTGGGGCCGGCTCCGTAAGGGCCGGTCTCATAGCTGTGCATCGTCTTCCTCCTTCAAGAATCAGGGTACGAAGTCGGTGCTCCCGGGGCATCGTCCGAGGGGGCGATTTGGGTCTCCACCCTCCGGCTGATTTCCCTTCGAGATTTCACAGTCGGTCTCGAGATACGGCGGGTCAGATTGCGCCGGTCAGATTGCGCCGGTCAGATTGCGCCGGTCAGATAATGCCGGTCAGGTGCGGGTCAGGGTGGGGGGTCAGGGTGGGGGGTCAGGTGCGGGTCAGGTGCGGGTGCCGCCGGGCTCCACGAGGCCGTAGTCGTAGGCGAGCACGACCGCCTGGATCCGGTCGCGGACCCCGAGCTTGGTGAGGATGTGGTTCACGTGGGTCTTGACGGTGGTCTCGCTGATGTAGAGGCGTTCGGCGATCTCGGCGTTGCTCGCCCCTCGGACGACCTCCCTGAGGACGTCAACCTCCCGGTCGGTGAGCTCGGCGAACCGATCGGGAATCTCTCCGGTCGTTGGGGTGCCGGGCCGGCGGGCGAACTCGTCGAGGAGCCGCTTGGTCATTTTGGGCTCGACCAGCGCGTTGCCCGCCTGGGCTGCCCTGATCGCTGACACGAGCTCCTCGGGGGGCGAGGCCTTGAGGAGGAAGCCACTCGCGCCGGCCCGGATCGCCGCGAACAGGTGCTCGTCGAGGTCGAAGGTGGTCAGCACCACCACCTTGGTTTCGCTGTCCTCGACGATCTGGCGGCAGGCCTCGACCCCGTCCAGCCGGGGCATCCGCACGTCCATGAGGACCACGTCGGGGCGGAGGCGCTTCGTCTCCTCGATGGCTTCGTACCCATCGGCCGCCTCGCCGATGACCTGCAGATCGTCCTCCGTCTCGAGCACGAGGCGGAGCCCCTTGCGAACCATCGCTTCGTCGTCGGCGATCAGCAGGCGAATCACCTGAACAGTCTCTCCGGTATCGCCATCCGATGCAGGGATCGGACCGTCGTTCGTGGAAGAGGTCGGGCTCCTGGCCTTCGCCGCCGGGATGGTAAGCCGGGGAAGGGCCGGCGTACAAGGGTCGCTGCGGGCCTTCGCTCGCTCCGCTCGCTACGTGTCCTCGCTCGGCCCCTCCGGGCCGTCCCTTGACCCCAGGCCCTTCCCCGGCAAGTTCTTGGCGGTCAGGAAGGCCAGGGGGCGGTGTGCTCAATTCCGGCAGCGATCCTCTTCAGAGTTCGTTTCTTCTCACTTTTGCGATCAGGCGGTGCTCGAAAGCGAACGCCGTGGCGGCAGCTCGTGAGGACACATCGGTCTTGTTGAAGATGTTGGTCAGGTGCCGGGAAACGGTTTTGACGCTCAGGTGCAGCCGGGCTGCTATCTCCTTGTTGGACCGGCCCGCGGCGACAAGGCACAGCACCTCGACTTCACGTTCGGTGAGCCCGGCCGGTCGAGGGGTTCGCGGTGCCGCGTCGATTCCGCGCGCGTCCAGGTGTGCACCGATCTGTTCGAAGAGTGCTCGGGCTTTTGCGAAGGACGCAATCGCTGCGTCCTCGTCTCCGGCCTCTCGTTGCGCTTCGCCGAGGAGGGTGCTGGCGGTGGCGACCTCGTAGGGCACCTCGAGTTCCTGCCATCGACGTAGGGCCCCCTGGAGGGTCTCGCCGGCGCCGGCCGGGTCGCCCTCGGCAAGCTGAACCCGGCCTCGGGCCAGAGCAGCTTGAGCGTGAAGCATGGGGGTGTCGAACCGGTCGGCGATCGACTCCAGTTCTTCTACGCCCGCATGGGCCCGGACCATATCGTCGGCCGCCACCGCGACTTGTACGGCGGCGGGGAGGAGTCGCGCTCGGCCGAGCCGACCAGCGGGCTCGTCCGCCAGGCAGCCGGCGATGATCGTGCGCGCCTCCTCCGGGCGACCTTGGGCAAGCCGGAGAAGAGCAGCGCCGGCGCAGGCCCGCCCGCACAGTTCCTTCGCTTGGGAGAATGCCTCCTCGGCTCGCTCCAGCTGCCCGAGGCGGCGGCGGATGTCGCCGACTTCGGCATAAGCGGCCGCTGCATTGGGGAGGTGACTACCGAGCAGCTCGGTGCACGCACGGGTCGCCTCCCGCTCGGCGTCTTCCAGAGCGCCTTGGCGCTCGAGAACTACGGCGTGATGAACCCGGCAGATCCCGGGGAAGATCGCGAACGGATATTGCGCCGCCCAGGTCGCGGTGGCCTCTGTCCATTCAGCTGCTCTGCGCAAGTCTCCGAGCTCTTCGCAGGCGCTGATGAGGCTGCAGTAGACCTTGCCGGTCGCGTACGGGCTGAGCCTCCCTTCGACGGCAAGGAGCATGGCTTCGTCGAGATGGGCGACACCAGCGGTGGGCTTGCCGGCGTCGATCAGGACGCGGCCGAGGGTCTGCAGAGCCTCGGCTTCGAGGTCGGCCGAGGTCAGTTGCCGGCCGAGTGCGCGGGCCTCTTCGGCTAGCTCGGCGGCGTGATCGAGGCGCAGTCCGCCGTGAGCGGCCTCAGCCTCACGCAACAGCAGGGAGCCGTACTCGACGCAGTTGATGTCACCGTCGAGACTGCGCCGTGCCCGCTGGAGCCACGCTGAAGCTGCGGCGGGGCGGGCCCGCAGGCAATGATCCTGGTACAGCCAGACCGCGCACATGCCGGCTCGGCGGTGATCTCCGAGCGATTCGAAGATCCGGTGGGCGGCTTGCCGAGCTTCGATGCTCTCCTCCAGCCGCCCCAGCCACCACGATGCGTCCGCCAGAAGGTCGAGGCGCTCCGCTTCGGCCATTGGTTCCTCAAGGGACAGTTCCTTGACGAGGTCATGGCAGGCTTCCCAGTCGTGGCGGGCGAGCGCGTCACGAGCCGCGGTCAGTGTGGCGAGTGCGGCGATCATCCAGTGCCCCTCCTGCGACCCGCGTCAGCCACGGCCTGGAGGCTAGCGACGCCCGAGCCAGCCTCCGCCTGAACTGTCTTATCCGACCGCGCGGTCGCTCAGCCGCCCTCCAGCTGTCGTCCGGTGAAGGCCGCGAGTCGCTGGATTGGTGTGGCCGATGGCGGCGGCACAACAGCCGCTGCGAAGGTGTCGCCGTCGCGCATCGGTTCGACGGCGTCGCGGGCGAAGGCTTCGACCTCCAGGACTAGCGGGTCCGCTGGTTGGTAGGTCTGGCCGGTGGAGGTGGCCAGATCCCAGCCGTGGATCAGGCCGTCCAGGACCACGAACCGTGCGAACGTAGTCCCGGGCAGCTCGCCGAACGGGGCTTGGATGGTGCGCTCGAGGGCGCCGGCGCTGTGAACGGAATCGGCAAGGCCCTGCAGAGTCGGGCCAAAGCTGACCAAAACATCGCTCGTGTCGGGCTGGTTTGGCTCGACACCACGAAACGCGGCCGTGAAAACGGTTGCCCCACCAATCATGTGCTCGAGTATGCCGCGGACCGTGAACTTGGCACACGGCGTCGGATTGTCGAGCTGATCGGGTCGAATCCCGCCGACGACTTCGCCGAGCAGCGGGCCGAGCTGGTCAAACTGGTCTAGGACATCCATCGCCCCTCCTTGGGTCATGGATCGAGTTTCGTCGATCGAGCGGCTCCGAGCGACGGCGAGTTCGGCTGCTTCGCGGTCGCGGCCCATCTCGATGAGCTCGGCGACGCGACTCGAGGTGTTGTCCGACCGACGCGATTGCTGCATGGCGTCATCTTCACCGATCGATGGTCCTCATGAAATCGGACGTTCGCCCCAGCCGCGCTTTGATGCGATGGGGCAAATACCCCACTCGGCACTGGGCCGCCTGGATCAGCAATGCGGTTTCCGCCCGATGCAACGTCGGCCCAGCATCACCGACGATGAGCTTCTACCGGGGGACAGACCCGCGGTGGAAGGAGCCAGGACGATGCCGTTCATCGATGTGAAGGTAATGGAAGAGGTGCTCTCCACCGAGCAGAAGCAGACGATCGCCAAAGGGATCACAGATGTGTTCGCCGATGTGGTCGGCGCTGCGGCCCGGCCGGTTACGTGGGTGGTCATCCAGGACGTCTCGAGCGGCCAGTGGACCATGGGCGGCGACGTCATCACTGCCGAGGGCGTGAAGGAAATGCTGCACGGCCAAGCCGCCAAGGTGTAGCCCGCCCAGTTCCGGGGGGCCCGATGGCTATGGGTCGGGGTCGGGCGACGGACGCAGTGCCGCTCCGGGTTGGTCGTCGAAAGGTCCGCCGACCCAGCCGGGGGGCGGTTTATCGAACTGGCCTTCGAACGGCGGTGGTTGCCACTGCCAGTTGCCGGGCCCGCCTGTGAGGACCGCGCCTTTGTACGTGCGGTCGTCGTGGTGATCGGGGCACTCGCGGGCGAGCTCGGGCAGGGTGGTGTGGTGGGTCTGATTGAACTCCGGAAGGTGGTCTACCTCTAGATGCTGGTCCTGTTCGCAGCCGGGAACCACGCATTCGGGATCTCGGATGTGAAGGGCCGTTTTCTGGAGGGCAGTGGGGTATCTGCCCAGGTGGACCGCTCTGCCAACATCGCTTCCTTTCATCACGATCGCGGCGATTAAAGCGTCCTTCATCAGCTCTTCCAGATGGGATACCGGAACGGGCCCGATTCCTTCGATGTAATGACGTTCGCCGGGGAGCGCGTAGCCACGTTGGAAGACGGCGTGGTCGACTACGGCGATCACCATCACTGGAAGCTTCCGTTTGGGTGTGTCGCCGGCGCTGTCGTCGGGATCTTGAAGGAGCTGGTCCAGCGGATCGCCGGCTGGGGTATCGGTGGTGTGGCGCGCGGCTTGGGTCATGGCCACGAGCGCGTCGGCGCGGTAGCGGTCTGGGTTATCGCGCAGGCCGGCCTTGCGGGCCTTGTCGAAGGCCTCTTGTTCGAACGGATGGAAGAAGGACTTCCAAGTGGCGAACTCGATCGGCGCGAGGCGCGCGTCGATGTGCCCCATCCCGTCCTGGTCGATCCAGTCGCGGCAGTACTGGGACTCGCGCTGGCGGCGGGCCTTTGCCTGATCCTCCTCGCGGCTGTGGGACGAGAGGGCTACCTGCCTGCAGGCGCGCTTGAAACCTTTGTGGCCGCGCTGCTTGGCCTGGTCGATGAGGAATCGAGTCGCATCCGGATGCTCAGTGGTGACCCGGGAGATCTCGTCGGCTTGGTCGGATGAGATCTCACCGGATTTGAGGGCGTCGGCCAACTCGGGTTGGTCGCCGAGCCGGCCGGCGGTGTCGAGTGTGCGCTGAGCTTGGCCGGGGCTCGTCCCCGAAACGCCGGACAGCCAATCCCGGGGCGAGCGGGCACCCGTACGAGCCCACTCCCGGCACTCCGCGGCGCGGCCGGCGACCAGCGTCTTGCCGGCGTCGCACAGCCTCGAGCCGCGCTCGAACAGTTCGAGCAGCTTCGAGGCGTCAGCGCCGGTGAGGCGGCCGGGTTCGAGCCCGTCCACCGCCTCGGCCAAGCGCTCGATCACCTCGGACAACTGCATGGCATCAACCCTACAAAGAGGGTGTGACAGTACCCGAAAATGATGGAAATGCTTGAATGGACCTGGAGAAGCTACCTCCAGGAGTGAGCCGGACGGCCGGCGCTTATCCAAGCACCGTCCGAGCGGCGAACGAACTCTTCGCCGGTTGAAGTGTCCGAGATCGATTGCCGGATGGCTCTAGGGCCGGCGGTCCACATTTGCTCGTCGGCGACGCGGCGGGCCTCGTCGAACGTCGAGTAGCTCGTGGACCAGGCGGCGGGGGATCCGGCTCCAAGGTTCTGGTGTTGCAGCAGATAAGGACCATTACCCATCGAACTTGATACTACACCAACGATAGCCTGTGTGTATATATCAGTGAATTAGATTGCACTCTTTGTCGGATGGTGCAATGTTTGGATACATAGGGGCGATTCCTGGCCTATGAGACGGCGGGGAGCACGGGGATCGTGGCGTACACCCGCCATCCGGGGCCAGGGTTGCGGGGGCCCGCCTCGAGGGTGCCGCCGGCGGTGGCCAGGCGCTCCCGCATGCCGGCGATCCCGTGACCGCTACCGCCCACCGACTGTCGGGATGGTGCCCCGGTGCCGGGTCCTTCGTCGTCGACGAAGACGGTGACCGAGGTGGGGCCGACGATCAGCTGCACGTCGATCGGGGCGTCGCCGGCGTAACGGACCGCGTTGGTCAGCGCCTCCTGAGCGACCCGGTAGACGACCATCTCGACGCTCGCAGGGAGGTGGGAGGCGTCCCCGAGGACGTTGAAGGTGACGGTCCTGCCTGCCTGGCGGATCGCATCGACGAGCGGCTCGATGTCGGCGATCCGCGGAAGCGGGCTACGGGACGCGCCTAGGGCGAGCTCGCCGGGTCCGCCGGCGGCCGCGCCGATGGACGCGTCGGCTCCGCGCAGCGCGGCGAGCATGCCCTCGAGCTCGCTGAGCGTCTGGCGTCCGGTCTGCTCGGCGGCTTCCAGGGATTCGGTGGCCGAATCTGGTTTGGTTGCGCCGACCCTGCGGGCGGCCGCGATCTGAATGGTCATCAGGGACACGCCGTGGGCGACGATGTCGTGCAGTTCTCGGGCGATCCTGACCCGCTCTTCGGCTACCGCGAGCTGCGCGCTCCGGTCCTCTTCCACCTGCAAACGGCGCGCCCGGTGGAGCAGCATCCCGCTCCCGACCGAGATGATCAGCAAAGGCCAGAACAGCGCCGCTGTCACCCGGAAAATGCCCATGCTGTCCGCCAGGAACGCCGCTCCTAGCAGCAGGAAGAACATCCCGAACGCGACGCGCTTGGTCCGGTACTGGTAGGTGGCCATCGGTGCCGCTTGAACAGTCATGGGCGTCGTCATCGTGCGCACCCCGGGTCGCCGACGGTGATCTGGCCGAAGGATTCGTGCACGTTGAGGAAGAGGACAGGGGGTGTGGCGGTGCCGGGCGGGTTAGGGGGGATCTGAACGTGGGTGGAAGCGCTGACCCCGTCGCTCCGATGGCGTCCAGCCGCGCAAATCTGGCCGGCGGCCATGTTCGCGTCGAGGTTGGTCTGGACGTTCGAGGGGAGGTTGATGATCCGAACGGTGCCGGCGACGTTCGCCACCTTCAGATGCCCGCCGTTAGTCAGGTTGTGCGCGTCAACGGTGAGGGTGCCGAAACCGCCGTTGATGTTCTGGCCATCGTGTGCCAAGACGGTCTTGTCGCCGAAGGAAACGTCGTGGACGCCCGAGCCGATTCCGAACGAGCTCGAGGTGGCGATCAGCAAAAGCACCAGCCCAAGCCCCAGCCACACCGGCCAGGAGCGCCGGCTGAGGCTCCAGTCGGTTCGGCCGGTGACGATCATCGCCGCCCCCAGAAGCATGAGCCCGACGGCCACGACCCCCTCGAAGGAAACGTGGATGGCGTGAACCGCGGACAGGAGCCAGGCGAACCCGAAAAGGACCGCCAGGATCCCGAGCACGGTCGTCCCGTCCCACTTCTTCCTGATGGGGGGCAGCGAGGATCCGCGGTGGCGGCGGTGCGGAGGCCGGTTCCATGGAGGAGCCGGCGGAGGCGCGCCCTGCTGGGGAACCCCACCGGCCGGCTCCCCGGGGGGCGAACCGGGGACGCCGGGCGGTGGAGCCGGGGGGACCCAATAGTCGGAGTACTTCCCGTAGCGGGCCTTGTAACGGTTGTGGCGGGCCCATTCCCGCTGCCAGTGCTTGTGCCAGTGCGGGTCGTTGGAGGGTCCTAGGTCGGCCCAGGTGTCCTTTACCCCGCGCTTTGCCTCGTGGGCGACGTCTTTCAGGCCACGCTTGACCGCCTCGCCGGGCGGGTGGCCGCCGGCCCGCTGCTGGTCGACGGCCTCGCGGAAGTCACGCGCAAGGGACCGCGCGAGGGCCCGGATGTCCTCAGCGACCTTCCGCAGTTCGTCATCCCGGGCCACGCTTCGAGGGTACGGCGGGACGTACCCGCGGGTCATCCACCTGCGGTTGGAATCTCGCCTCCTTCGTGGGGCGTAGGAGCGCGGGTGTAGCTCTTGGCCGCGCGGATCCCGCTGTTGATACACGCGACGGTCGGCACGGCCGCGAACGCACCGAATATCCCGAACAGGAGCCCGCCCGCGGCCAGGGACAGGACCACGCCGAGCGGGTGTATCCGGACGTACCGGCCGACCACGAACGGCTGCAGAAGATGGCCCTCGATCTGCCCGTCCACGATCAGCACCGCGACGACGATCACCGCGGCCACCAGCCCCTGGCTCAACCCGGCCACGCCCACGGCGAGGACGCCGGTGACGATCGCCCCGACGAGAGGGATGAAGCTCCCGAGCGCGATTACCACTGCGAGAGGGAAGGCGAGCGGAACGCCCAGCAACGTGAGGGTGATCGCCATGACGATGCCGTGGAAGGCGGCGACGACCAGCGTCCCGCGCACGTAGTGGCTGAGGGTGGTCCACGCCGCCTTGCCTGCCACGTCGACACGATCACGCCCGACTGCAGGGACGGCCTTAAGCGCGTAGTCCCATACTTTTTCCCCGTCGTATTGAAGGAAGATCGTCGAAAAGACCACCAGAAGGAACCCGCCCACGAAGTTGAGGGCTTCCTTGCCCGTCGACAGAGCGGTCGACGCGATCTTCGAGCTGTTCTTGGTGACCGAGTTGGTGATCGTCGTCGAGAGGTTGTTGACCGACTTGGCGTTGAGGTGCAGCGGGCCCCTGATGAGCCAGCGTTTGATGTGCGGAAGGAGGTTGTTGATCTCGTTGCCGAGCTGAGGCGCCTGCTCGGCTGCGCGGACCACGACGAGGGTGATCAGACCGCCGAGGATGACGAACGCCCCGACAACTGTCGCCAGCGTCGCGAGTCCCCGTCCGATGCCCCGCCTCCGCAAGAAGTTGAAGCCCGGTCTCAACAGCGCGGCGACCATCAACGAGATCAGGAACGGGACCACCACCAGGGTCAGCCGGTGGGCGAGGATTACCGCCCAATAGAAGACGAAGCCAACCGCAATCAGCCGCCAGGCGTAATCGCCCGCCGTGCGCAGTAGCGGACCAGGCAGGTTGCGCCAGCTGGCCGCAGGGACGGCGCCGTCCTGAGTTGAGCTGGCCACCAACACAGCCTGCCCGACGCACCCCGGGCCAACCGCGGATCCTCTACGGTTAATCGGATGCCCGTCGTCGGTGCTTCCTACCGTGCCCGGCGGCCGGTCCTTCTCGCCGTCACCACCCTCACCATGTCCGTGGGTGTTGCGGCTTGCGGGGGTTCGTCGAGCACGCCGCAGGCGACGGTTTCGGAGTTCCTGGCGGCCTGGAACCGGTCCGATTGGGCGTCGATGTACAAGCTAATGGTCAGGCCTCCGGAGGCCGCGGACTCACCCCGGTCGATCCTGGAGGGTGTTCCGGCAAGCTCAGTTACGCGCGCGGCCGACCGCCCTCTTGAAAAAGGTTCGACGGCGTCGACTGGTCTATCCAGCATCTACACACTCCCGGGTGGCATAGGAACGTGGCAGACATCCTCGACCATCAGCCTCGTCAACAAGTCCGGGCGGTGGCTGGTCGACTGGTCGCCCTCCACCGTTGCTTCGGGACTGGTCGAAGGCGATCGCGTGGTGATGTCGCGATCGTGGGCGCCGCGGGCGGCGATCCTGGGTGCCGGCGGCGCGCAGTTGGTCAGTGACGCCCCGGTGGTCGAAGTCGGGATCGAGGGGTCGCGGGTCAAGGATCCGGTGGCCCTGACGTCGGCATTGGTCGCGGCAGGTGCCAGCCAGCAGACGGTGTCCGCGGCTTTGGGCGCGGCGAGCGCGCACCCGAACTTCTTCGAACCGGTGCTGACCCTGACCCAGGCGCAGTACGACCAGATGGGAGGGAACGGGAGCGCGCTGTATAAGACGGCGGGGAGTGTTTTCAAGCGGACGACTCAGCGGGCGGCGATCACGCCGGCGCTGGGCGCACAGCTGGTGGGATCGGTTGGTCCGGTAACTGCCGAGGAGCTGGCGCGACTCGGGCCCGCGTACGGGTCGGACAGCACGGTCGGGCAGACCGGGATCGAGCAGGCTTACGAGAAGCAGCTTGCCGGTAGCCCGGGGGCCACGATCCGAGTGGTGCACAAGGACGGATCGGACGGCGCGACGTTGGCATCTTTTTCCTCGAAGCCCGGGACAGCGGTGACGACGAGCATCGACCCCAAGGTGCAAGCGGCGGCGGAGCAGGCGCTCGGCGGAATCACGCAGCCCGGCGCTTTCGTCGCCATGAGGGCGTCGACGGGCGAGGTCCTGGCCGCGGTCGGCACGCCGGCGAGCAGCCAGTTCGATGCGGCGTTGCAGGGCCGCTACCCGCCGGGGTCGACGTTCAAGGTGATCACCGCGTCGGCGTTGTTCGAGAGTGGTTTGACGCCGGCGTCACCCGCCAGCTGCCCGCCGAACGTGACGATCGACGGAAAACCGTTCCACAACGCCGAAGGGGACTCGCCGGCGCCAACAGTCCGCGCCGCGTTCGCCGAGTCGTGCAACACTGCCTTCATCAACCTTGCCGTCGACCACCTGCAGGCGGCGAGCCTCCCGACGGTGGCCGCGCAGTTCGGGCTGGGAAGCCTCATCCAGCCCGGGCTGGACGCGTTTGCGGGCTCGGTACCGGTTCCATCGGACAAGGCTGCGTTGGCTGCGACGGCGATCGGACAGGCCGGCGTGGTCGTGTCGCCGCTCGACATGGCGACAGTCGCCGCAGCAATCGATACAGGCTCCGTGCGAGCGCCCCGCTTGATCGCCGGCGCGGGCGACGACACCGCGACGCCGAAGCCGTTACCCGCTGACGTGGTGGCCGACCTCCAGTCGATGATGACCGACGTGGTGGTGAGCGGTACTGCCGCTGGAACGGGACTGCCGGCGGGCACGCACGCCAAGACGGGCACGGCCGAGTACGGCAGCGGAACGCCTCAGCCGACCGACGCCTGGTTGATCGGTTATCGCGGCGACATCGCCTTCGCCATGGTGGAGCAGGGCACGGGAAATGGGGGGCCTACGGACGGGCCAGTGGTGGCTCGTTTTCTGAAGGCCCTTGGCTGAGAAGGTCGCACCTTCGCCGGCCCCGCACTTGGGGGACCGGGTCGGCTATCGCGTCGCTCATGCGCGGCGGAGGGCATGGCCTGCGTTGCCAGGGTGGGTGCCCGATGCCCTAGCCGTCTTCGTCTATCTGGTGATCGGCGTCGTCCTGTTCTGGCCGGTGTGGCGCGCCGGCGCGGCCACCCACATGCAGGTCGGCGGCGACCAGTGGCGCAACGTTTGGTTCGCGCAATGGACGCTGAATTCGCTTGCCCACGGACACAATCCGTTGTTTTCGAATGCGGCCAACTACCCGGGCGGCGTCAACGTTCTCATCAATGCAGGCGCACCGCTGCTCGGGGTTCTGTTCAGTCCGGTTACCGTCATCTGGGGTCCGATCGCGACGTTCAACGTGGCGTCGACACTCGCTCTGCCTCTTTCGGCGATGACGGCGTACTTGCTGATCCGGCGAATCGTCTCGTGGAAACCGGCCGCGTTCTTCGGAGGACTGCTCTACGGGTTCTGCCCCCAGGAGGTCGTCCACGGTGTCGGCGGGCACGTGAACATTGCCTTCGCGCCCTTCGTCCCCCTCATCGTCCTATTCATATACGAAGCAGTTGTGCGCCAACGGTGGCGCTTTTGGGTCGTCGGCATCCTGCTCGGGCTGGCGGTAACCGCGCAGTTCTTCGTCTCGACCGAGATCCTCTTCGAAACCGTGCTCGTGTCGGCGATCGCGCTGATCATCGGAGCGTTGTTTTGGCGTCGCCAGATCGCGGCGGTCGCGCCGTACGCGCTCCGAGCGTTGGGGGTCGGAGTCATCACCGCCGCAGTCCTGCTGGTGTGGCCTGCGTGGTTCCTGGCCAAGGGCCCCGGCCACATCTCCGGTCCGGTTCAGCTGGTCGCCCAGGCGTATCGGGCGAACCTTCTGTCTCCGGTTGTCCCCGACAGCCTCCAGCTGATCAAGGTCTCGAGCCAGCTCGCCACCGCGGATCACTTCGCCAGCAGCGTCATCGAGAACGGCTCGTACCTCGGCATACCTCTGATTGCCCTTCTGCTTGCCGGGATCGTGTGGAAGCGAAGGGACAAGCTGATCCTCCTGGCCGGCCTGACCGGCATCGCAGCATTCATCCTCTCTATGGGTGGGGCGATGACCATCCGGTCGTCGCCGTCGCTCAACGCCGCAGGTCACGCGGTCGGCCGGATCCCCTTGCCTGAGGCGCTTCTTGCGAAGCTGCCATTGCTGGAGAACCTCGAGCCCGCACGTATCGCGCTGCAGGTTGCTCTGTTTGCGGCGATTACCGGAGCGTTGCTTCTGGAACGCTTGAACCGCCGTCTGGAGGGCCGGTCGCGCTCTTTTGTCGTGCCGGTCGGCGTTCCTGTCGCCGTCGCGGTCATCGCCCTGGTACCACTGCTGCCGATCGGGCTTCTGCCTGGCGTCGACCGCAACAACACTCCGAGGGGCTTCGACCGAGTCGCCTCAGGACTTCCGAACGGGAGCGTCGCGGCAGTGTTCCCGTTCCCGTCAGGAACGTTCCCTAACCCCACCATGTGGCAGGCGGACACCGAGATCCGCTTCAAGATGCCCGGCGGATCCTTCTTCGTCCCCCAGGGGCCGGCCCACAAGGTCGCGTACGGCGGACTTCTCGGCTACACCTTCGACTCTCAAACGGGTGAGGCGTTCACTCAGCTCGCGGCGGGGCATATCCCCGACGAGACCCAAGCGACCAGGTCGACCCTGGCGACCGAATGGACCTCCTGGCATCTGCAGTCGGTGCTCGCCGACCCGACAGGCTGCCCGTATCCCGATCAGGCGATGCAGTTCCTCATCTGGCTGCTCGGGCGGCCCAGCGCGCACTACGGGGCGATCTACGGGTGGTACCACGTCGATCTGTC
>DASUWA010000008.1 GCA_036378675.1 Acidimicrobiales bacterium | reverse complement strand
GGCCGGGCTCGCTGACCAGCCCGCGCGCCCTGGGCGCGGCGATCAGAGGCCAGGCCGCCGCGCTGGCAAACCACAGCACCAAGCGCGGCGTGCTCGGACCGGTCAAGCCCACCGGAGGCCGCCTCGGGCTGCCAGCAGAGTTCCTGATCGCCCCGGACGGGCGGATCACCGCGCTCCACTACGGACGGCACGCCTACGACCAGTGGACCGTCGACGAACTCCTCGACCACGCCCGTCCCGCAGGCCCCGTCCGCGACGCCACATGAGAGGCGGTCATCCCATGCGTTCTGACATCATCCCCGGCGGCGCCTTCCCCGACTACGCGCTGCCCGACCACACCGGCACCGTCCGCACGCTCGGCGAACTGCAGGGCCGCGACCCGATGATCCTGACCCTGGCCCGCGGCCACTACTGCCCCAAAGAACACCACCAGCACTTGGAACTGGCCGCCCACTACCCGAAGATAGCGGCGTCCTACACCCAGATCGTCACCATCGCCACCGACGACCACCACACCCTGCAGAACTTCCGCAACTCGGTCGGCGCCCAGTGGACCTTCCTGTCCGACCCCGGCCGGATCATCCAAAAGGACCTGGACATCGCCGAGTACACCGACCCCGAGCACGACCCGATGATCCCCCACACCCTGGTGCTCAAGCCCGGACTGGTCATCCACAGCATCTACAACGGCTACTGGTTCTGGGGCCGCCCGTCCTTTTACGACCTGTGGCACGACCTGCGCGCGGCCACGGCCGAGATCCGCCCGGACTGGGATCTGGGCACGCCTCGGCTCCGCGAGGCCTGGGCCGCCGGCGACTACTCGTTCTTCCACGGATGGGACCGGCGCTCCGGCGAGCCCCTCCCCGCGGCGTAGATCAGCCCCGGGAAAAGGTTCAAGAACACCGAGATGTCGTCCTGGTCGGGGGCGTATCGGGACGAACCCAGAAGACCTTCGTGGTGAGATGCGGTGGGCACTATTTCCGGTTTTCGATTCCCGTGGCGTCGTGGGTTGGATTCTGGGAAGGGACCCAGTGACCGAGCGGCCGGAGCGGCAGCTAGCGGAAGAACAACTGCGAAATGCCGCGCGGCTGGAAAAGGCTGAGCAAGATGCCCATGCGCACTTTCTTGCCCTCGCACCCTCGCCAGAAGAGACAGACTTTTGCTGTGGTCGGCCGTGGGTGAGGAGCCGAAGGTCCGGTACGCGAAGTCCACTGATGGATACATCGCGTATGAGGTTTTGGGGGAGGGTCCATTCGATCTGCTGCGGGTCATGGCGGGCTCCGGGATCTCGATCGACTCGATCGCCGATGAGCCGCACTGGAGCCGGTTCGACGCCCGTCTGGCGTCGTTCGCACGACTTATCCGTTTCGATCGGCGTGGCGTCGGCCTGTCGGACGGGCCCTCGTTGGCGAGCCCGCTGACGATTGAACAGAACGTCGCCGACGCTATGGCGGTTCTGGATGCGGTCGGATCGGCGAGGGCGGCCATCTTCGGCCACTCGCTGGGTGGGGCGGCGGCGATGATGTTGTGCGCCACGTTCCCCGAGCGGGCGTCGCATCTAGTGCTTTGGCACGGAAAGGCGCGCGCCTGTTGGGCTCCCGACTATGCCTGGGCGCCCCAGCGTTCTGACCAAGAGTCCTGGATGGACGCGTTTTTCGACCCAGGCTCTCCGGACGGCGTCGAGAGGGCGGCGAGCCTCATGGTTGCCGATCCGCGGATCCGGGCTTGGTGGGCGCGTGCTCATCGCCAAGCCGCCGGCCCCGAGGCCACACGGGCCCAGCACCAAAGCATCCTCGACACCGACGTACGCTCCGTGCTATCCACAATCGCCGCTCCAACACTGGTGCTGTGCCGCCCCAACGCCCGGGTGGTCAATCCAGCCGACAGCCGCTACCTGGCCGAGCACATCCCCGGCGCCCGCTACGTCGAGCTTGCCGGGACCGATGAGTTCTACTTCGCGGGAGACGCAGACGCCGTCGTCGATGAGATCGAGGAGTTCCTGACCGGAGCGCGCACCACGAACCCAGTCGCCGATCGGGTGCTCACGACGGTGCTGTTCAGCGACATCGTTGCATCGACCCGAGCCACCGCTGCCCTGGGTGACCGCGCTTGGCGGGATCGTCTCGACGCGCACGACGCGATGGTCCGCCGCCAGCTGGAGCGGTTCGGCGGGCGAGAGATCAAAACTACTGGCGACGGTTTTCTTACCACCTTCGATGGTCCTGCCCGCGCCATCCATTGCGGCTGCGCCATACGAGACGGCGCGCGACGTCTCGGCCTTGAGGTTCGAGTCGGCGTCCATACCGGCGAAGTCGAGCGTCGCGGCGAGGACATTGGAGGCATCACGGTGCACTTAGGCCAGCGAGTATGTGCGTCCGCACAAGCCAACGAAGTTCTCGTATCCTCGACTGTCAAGGACCTCAGCGCCGGCTCCGGCATCGAGTTCGAAGACCGCGGTGAACACGAACTAAAAGGCTTGCCGGGATCTTGGCGCCTACTCGCCGTGGTGAGTTGACACCAAAAGCAAAAGGCGTGATCACACCGGGCTCAACCTGCCAGAACATCAGCGCCTTCCGCTACTCGTTGCTTCAAGCATCGTACAAGTAGTCGGCGTTCGGCGCTTGAGAGGTGTGCTTCACCGACTGAGGCGGTCGGGCCACCACGATTCGATGATTTCCTGAACCGGCACGATGTCATGAACGTCGGCGGCGGATTCCCCCGCGTACATGGCCATCGCCTGGATGTGGCCTCTCGCGGCCGACCCTGGCGGAAGACCATGGCCCTTGGCCAACGTGATGGTTTGCCCACCGAGCACGGTCTCGCCGACCGTGTCGCCTGGTAACTGGCTTAGCGCGTGGATGCATGATCGCAGGACCCGCGCCCGGGGCAGCACCGCGCACAGCGGGCACACGGAGAACGCGTCAGTGATCTCGGTCGAGTCCACTGTTGCCTTGACGATGGCCTGCTTGTAGTCCGGGTGCGCTCCTGACTCAACGGTCGCAACAAAGCGGGTGCCTATCCTTGCCCCCGCTGCCCCAGCCTCCATCACGGCGCGAAAAGTGGCGGCGCTACCGATTCCCCCGGCGGCCAGGACTGGAACCTCGACCCTGGCCAGTATCGACTCCAATAGGGGCCGCAGTGAGGTCTGGCCCCACACGTGACCGCCCGCCTCAGTCCCCTGAGCCACCACGATGTCGCACCCTGCCTCGACTGCCGCCAAGGCCTCCTCTAAAGAGCCCACCTGCCAGCACGCCAAAGCACCGCCTTGGTGAGCGACCTCCACAAGGGCCGAGTCGGGCTGGGACCAGAAGAAGTCGATAACCCGGACCCGAGAGGCAGCCGCCGCTAGCGCGTCCCGGTCGATCTGTTCGGTAAGGAAGTTAACGGCTAGCGCCCCGCTGGTTCGGGCGACCATGTTCGCCACCATCCCGTCCAGAACTTCGGCCGGTGCGCCCAGAGCCGTAATGCTCCCGACACCACCGGCATCGGCGACAGCGACGGCCAGCTCGGGGGTAGACACCGAACCCATCGGCGCCTGCTGAATCGGCACCCGGCATCCCACCAGCGACGTGTACGAGGTAGCGAAGGTCATTACGCAAGGCTATTCGCTGACCGGTCATCGAGGCTGGAAGGCGAACCTCCGTCGGTGGTCGAGCACCGATCGCAAGGATGGGGAACTCGAACGCCGAACGTCAGCGCATCAAGTCATGAGCATGCTGGTCTTGACCCGCGACACGATACTCGGCATTCGGCGCTTCCTGAACGAGACCGGTTACTCGGTCAGCGCGAAGGTGAGTCGCCCTTCCGGCTTCTCAGTCGAGCCCTTGACACGGTGGATAACGGATCCGAAGCCAGCATCCCGATACAGCGCCTCCACATCGCTTTCTGTCGCGTACAGGACGTGACCCAAGCGTGGGAACTGTGTTTGGGCCATCGTCGGCATATTCCCCTTTAGCTGATAGCCAAGAGCGACCAGACCACCGTTCCGCACTGCCTGTCTCAGTCGTCGGAGTTCCTTTACAGGTTCATGCCAAAAGTACAGAACATGATTAGCGAAGATGATGTCAACTGGCCCCAAAGATTCGAGCGAGCCTGGGTCGCCATGAATGAGATTGAGCCGACCTCTGTTGATCGCCGAGGCGTTCCGCTTGCGCGCCTGGGACAGCATCTCGCGCGACGGATCGATGCCCCAGACCTGTGCATTCGGGAACAAGCGCAAAGTTTCCTGCAGCCCTACCCCTGGACCTGAACCAAGCTCGACGATCCGCGAGGCCTCAGTCGGGTAAGCCGTTTCGATTTCGCCAACGACCCACACGCTGAACGAGGCGTTGCTCTTCGCCATAATCCGACCGACTAGCCGTCCGAGCGGGCCGCGAGGCCGTCCGAACTGACTCGCGATCATGCTCATCCCGACACCTCCGCTCCTTGCGGTGACCCCACAGCCAAGACGATAATCCGCTCGGTCGATATCGCTGCGGGAAATGCATAACACGAGCGCAGAATCGTGCTCAGCGGCGCCCCGGTGGCGAAAGGGAGCGTCGATATCAAGTACAGAACGTCAAACGATGTGGATCGCCATGTCAGCTCCAGCCGCAGTGGCAACTTTGCGAATGTGGCCCGGGTTCGAGGTGACCACGGCATGGTTTCGGCGAACGGCTCCCTCGACAACCGAGACATCAACGACGTCGTCGTGATCAGCCCGAGCCGCCAAGGCCCCCAACGCACGGGCCTGGTCCTTAGTTAGATCCTCGACATCGCAGCCCTTCAATAGGCGCGACAGATTCGCTTGCGGGCCGCCGCGCCAACCCTCAGCGAGCACTCCCGCGGGCACCGTTGGAGGGAGACCTCGCCGGAGAGCAGCCCGGTGAAGCGACCACACGATCCGGTCATCCCGCTCCGCGGCGACCAAAGCTCCCGTGTCGTAGGTCAGGCCGGTGCTCATGCACTCCGTGCCCGCTTGCGGGTAGCGCCCGATATGAGTCGGTCAAGGAGGATCTCGCCGGCCGCCAGCTCATCTGGGGTGAGAGCGCCAGCGGCTCTCTCCCACTCGGCGACTCCACGAAGGCCTTCCCGTACTAGAAGTTGACGATATGCCGCTTCCGACAGCCAAGCGCTAAAGGAGACACCATCCTCGGCGGCGGCCTCCTCGGCGGCGGCGGCGACTTCAGAGTCAATCGACACGGATCGCTTCACTACAGCCATAGACTCACGGTAGCACCGCTGGTACTACTCACAAGGCAGAACGGCGGCGCAACAAGCCCTCAAGGTCTAAGACACGAAACGTGTTGTCCTCGAGTTCCGACAGAAACCCACTGCCGACCAGATCGCCCAGCGCTTGCTCAAACCAGTATGCGCTCGCGACTTCTTCGCTCGAATCTGGCCGCCCTGGAGGATCGGGCAACGCTGCAGACTCAGCTACTAGATCCCAAGAAGAAGCGAGGTCGTCCGGTGACAGTGTCAGCGCCGCGCCCGGATGGTTAACCTTCCGTTCGGCGAGCATTTCAAGCACCGAAGACAGCAGAGCTTTGGGAAACTCGTCTAAGCGCTCGAAGTTGACCACGTGCCAGTCTCGCATAAGCATCGGGGCGAGGCTGCTCCGCCCGTGATCAGTACCAGGCAACCTATGGCCCGGACTGTGGAGCGGGCCCGGATACGCGCCAGAGCACGGTTGGAGTGCGTTATGTCACAACGCTTGCGGCAAGCCCAGTGACGGGTGGAGACTCCCGGGTTAGATCAGCACTACTCCTCGAGCTTGGGGGTGCCGATGTCCGATCGGTTCGACGTAGTTGTTGTAGGGGCCCGTTGCGCCGGCTCGCCGCTGGCGATCCAGTTGGCCCGGGCAGGATTGCGGGTGGCGGTGGTCGACCGCGCGAGGTTCCCTAGCGACACGCCGTCAACGCACTTCTTCCAGACGGAGGGGATAGCTTCTCTCGACCGGCTAGGGGTCCTTGACCGGGTTGCCGCTACCGGCGCCCCG
This sequence comes from Acidimicrobiales bacterium, assembly GCA_036378675.1. Taxonomy (NCBI): domain Bacteria; kingdom Bacillati; phylum Actinomycetota; class Acidimicrobiia; order Acidimicrobiales; species Acidimicrobiales bacterium. The sequence continues at coordinate 19,033 of DASUWA010000008.1, read as the reverse complement.
TACGTCTTGCAGGCGGACATGCGGGTGGAAGACATTCACAAGCTCGTGCCGTGGCCCACCCGAAGCGGCGATCCCGGTGGAGCTCTGGCTGTGCGCCGCCCGGTCCTTGACACCATCTTGGTGGAGGCGGCGCAAGAGGCCGGAGCCGAGGTGCGATGTGGCGCCCGGGTGACCAATCTCGTGCGAGAGGCCGGCAGGGTGAAGGGGGTTCGGGTCGGCAGCGACGGGCAGGAGTCCGAACTGCATGCCGATTTGGTGGTCGGGGCGGACGGTCGCGGGTCCACTGTCGGCTCTCTGGTCGGCGCGCGTTTTTACAACGTCACCCACGGGGAGCGTTTCTTCTACTGGGCCTACTTCGAAGGCACCCGGCCCGAACCCAAAAACACCACCTGGTTCCATCGGTGGGAAGACGACCTGATGATCGGGTTCCCCTGCGACGACGGAACGTTCCTGGTCGGTATCGGCCCACCGTCGGATCGTCTCGCCGAGTTCAGCGCCGACGTAGAGAAGAGCTTCGAGAGCTATCTCGGTCGTTGCGAACCGCTGGAGGCGATTGTTGGCGCGCCGGGCGTCAAACGGATCGGACGTTTTCATCGAATGACCAACGTCGACGGCTACCTCCGCGAATCGGCGGGTCCCGGATGGGCTCTGGTTGGAGACGCCGGCCATTTCAAGGATCCCACCCCGGCTCAGGGCATCAGCGACGCGCTCCGTCAAGTGGACCGGCTGGCCCCAGCGATCATCGATGGCCTCGCCGGACAGCAACCGTTAGACGCCGCACTGCATGACTGGTGGCGGTGGCGCGACGATGACGCCGCAGAGCATCATTGGTTCGCCACCGATCTAGGCGCGGCCGGCCGAGTTCCGGTGTCGTTCGTGGAGGCGCTGCGCAAAGTCACGACCAACCCGGAGGAGACCCGAAAGTTCCTCGACCTGTTCAACCATCGGACCAAGCCATCGGAGTTTCTTACGCCAAAGGTCATCGGCACGGCAACCCTTCGGCTGCTCAAGCGCGGGCAACCCACCCGAAGCGAGGTCCTGCGCGAGTTCTGGCGCCTGCTCAGCGACAATCAGCGGCGAGTCAAACTCAACAAGCGGCCAGCGTACGCTGGACCCTCCGGCCTCATCGACAGCTACCCGGAGGCGGACCTGGCCCCCGAACCGGGTTGATCCTGCCCACTGTCAGATCTGACGGCGGGACCTGAGGATGCAGAACTCGTTGCCCTCCGGATCGGCGAGGACAACCCATGACTCTTCTCCCTGACCTATGTCTGCCCGGGTCGCGCCAAGTGCGAGCATCCGCTCAACCTCTGCGTCCCTATCGTCGGGGCGGAAATCGAGGTGCAGTCGATTCTTGACTGTCTTGGGCTCAGGGACCGCGACGAAGAGCAACCCCGGGAGTCGGTCTGCTGCTGGTCGGATCTCAAACTCGCCCGGATCCTCATTCACAGCCACCCATCCGAGTGCCTGCTGCCACCAGCGTCCGAGAGCAGCCGGATCTCGTGCGTCAATAATCGTCTGTTCCCACTCCAAGCCCATATGCCTCAACCTAGGCGCCGCGCCATACCAACTCGCCGGCCTGCGCCGAGCTTCCTTCGCAGCGACGCGTCATTTGCACCTGGCGTCGGCACCGAAGAGTCGTTGGAGCTCCAGCGATTGGAGGTGCTTCTTGTCGAACAGGTCGCGAGCGTGGATGGCGGACTTCCACGACAGCCGTGAGTAACTCGTTGCTCGGCGCCGTGACGGCTGCGACCGGCACTTTGGGTGGCGCCGGAGCCATCGGCGGTCTGGGACTTCTGGTCCCGATGGAAGCGGGTATTCCCATTCCGATTCCCTTCGACTTGGTCGCGTTGGCGATTGGGACTCGAGTCAGCGCGGGTGACATCCCTCTTTGGGCAGCGGTCGTCGGATTCGAAGGCGTGGCCCTAATAGGAACTGCCTTGCTGTATTTGGTGGCCCGCGGGCCGGGTCATGCGTTCGTAGAGCGGGTTGGGCCGCACGTCGGACTGAGCTCAGCCCGGTTGGACCGAGCCAAACGGCTACTCGAACGGCGTGGACGGGTGGCGCTTGCTGTCGGCAGAGGCACTCCTGGGCTGCGCACCTTGACCGTGGTCGCGGCGGGGGGATCGGGGATGTCGTTTGCCCGGGCGTTTCCGGCTCTGGTTCTCGGTAGCAGTGTCTTTTTGCAGCTCCACCTGTTCCTGGGCTATTTCCTCGGGTCCTCAGCCCGGCACGTCCTTCGATCGGCGACCGGGCCGGCGATCGCTGCTCTCGCTGCCATCCTGGCCGCGGCGGTGTTGTTCTGGTTCGTTCGCCGCGGCCGCCGCCATGGAAGCGGCGGGTTGCTCGAAGCTGCATGCCCGGCCTGCTTGGCCCTGGCCTATGTCAGCGAACGTCAACCAGACCTACCCGCCCTGGACAAGACCAGGAGCGAAACCGCCGACAACTGAACACTGCGACGCCCACGAAATTCAGCAACGCCGGCGCTGAGGCATCATTTCCCCATGGGCGATCCTGGCAGTTCTTCGCGGAACGCCGAACTTGATCCCGTTCAAGCTGAGCAGAACATCGACGCTTTCATCAACCAGGCCGACGAACTGGACGGACCGACGGTGCAGGCGATCGCCGGTGAGGTGGCTGACATTGGTACCTTCATGCCGCCTCCACGATGATGAGTGGGCGGATAGGAACTTCGGACCTCTAGCCTCCGGCATTTCGTTCTACGCGTCAAACCGCGGTGCATCGCTTCAAGTAACCGCGCGGGCGGGCCGATCGTCCAACGGTGGACCGTCCGACGACTGACCCAGAACGGGTGAAACGCGGACGTCGTCCGCGTCGATCGGTCTTACTCGGGTTGGCGGTCGGCGGCGTGGTGGCCTTGACCGCAACCGTCCTGGTCGGCCACGGCGAGCACTCGGCGGTGGTCTCGACGGCTGCTGGGCGGCACCCGGCCGATCTCACCACGCTCGGTTCGGCAACCACGACGACGGCGCCCCAATCGACGACGACAGTCAATCCGGTGACGACGACGACGGTCGCAGTCGTGACAACCCAGCCACCAGTGACCTCACCACCGAGCACGACTCGTTCTTCGACGACCATGGTGAGCGTGAAGACGAACCCCACGGTCGTGACGGCGGCCAGCGTGCGGATCACCCCCTCCAGGGCTATGTTTCCTTCGACGCCTCCTCCGTACTGGCCGATGCCTATCGTGAACGTCACCATCACCAACAGTGGCGGAGTCACCGTCCGCTCAGTGGTCGTCCATCCAGTCGGCGTCTACAGCGTCCCCTCGAGCAATTGTTCGACCCTGAATCCAGGGCAAAGTTGCGTTGCTGAGGTGCAGTTCTGCCCCAGTTCTCCCGGCCACTATGTGAACACGTTGATGGTTACAGGCCAAAACGCGTCGACCGGATCGCCACTGAACGACAGCATCACGCTGGACGGAACCGCTACGTAAGACCTGTTTGTATCGGTCAGCCGGCTCCCACGGTTATCTGGGTCTGCTGGATGGCGTTGTTTCCGTAGCCCTGGACGTTCCACTGCTGGCTCGCGGGTTGGGTTCGCCCCGCTAGATCGGTCGCCCTCGCTCGAATAGATACAGCGCGGGGCTGATCGAACTGCGCTGCCAACTGCCACCACTGCCAGCGGCCTCGTCGGCGCTCTCCTACCAGGGTGGCCGGTTGCCAGGGGCCATCGTCCATGCTGACCTCGACGCGTGCGATCGGAGCGGCTCCCGACCAGGCCACGCCCCGGATCACCGCTTCTCCGGGAGCGAGTTTCTGGTCAGGCCTAGGTTCGATTATCAGGGACCGTACCTGCTGAAGCGTTACCGGCTGTCGATCGACCTTTCCGTCTGTGACTGTCTCGTACTGGTACTTTTCGGCCTGGTAGTAGCCGTCAAACTGGCAGCCGATCACCCGGATACTCGTAAGCCATTTCACTGAGGCGACCGCGTACCACCCCGGCACGATTAGCCGGAGCGGGTAACCGTGGTGGACAGGGAGAGCCTCGCCGTTCATCGCGTAGGCCAGGATGGCGCCGGTGTCATGCAGCTGACCGATTGGGAGGCTGCGTTCGAAATGAATCGGAGCGCGGCCCTCTTCGACGCTCCCGCTGTCGGCCCCTTGGAAGATAACTTCTGTCGCGTCCGGTTTGAGGCCGGCCCGGTCGAGCACCTCGGTGAGAGCCACTCCGGTCCATTCGGCCGTGCTGACGGCTCCGAGTCCCCATGGTTCACCAGGGGTGGGCGGTTCGAATCCGGATCGGCCATTCCCGGCGCATTCGAGGGTGACGACGGCGCTGGTCGACGGCATGGCTTGCAACTGGGCGAGGCTGATGGACAGAGGCCTTTCGATTAGGCCGCTTATCTCTAGTCGCCAGCTCGACACGTCGAGGTCAGGAATCTGGAAGTGGTTGCGGACATAGAAGCGAGCGTTTGGCATCACCACACCACCAATCAGAGCGTGAAGCGATGTCTCTGCGTTCAGTGGATGGGCACGGTGGACGACCAACCCGGCGTCGAGCGCGTCCTGACACGCCTCCTCGGGGTCCAGCGCAGTTACCAGCGGATCGAGTGTCGGTGTCGCAGCGGCGCAGCCACCGTTGGCCACCACCCTCGCGCAGCTGGCAGCCCGCTCCACTTCGAGGGTGCCGGCTTGGGCCAGTGGACTCAGGAAGCCGAGCAGGTCCTCTTCGCTGCTTGACTCAGCGATCATGAGGAGCGTGTGGGTACCTTGGACAACCGCTTCGCCATGAATGCGCACGCCGTGCCGAGCCGCGTTGGTTCGGCCGAGGAGGTTCAACAGGCTCGCTCCGAAAGTGAAGTCGGTGGCGGGACACGACTCGGGGCGATGTTGGTGGCGTACGACGAAGATGCTCACGGCGCCCTCCTTCCAGCCAATCCTGCCAGCGGGGGAACGCCTGCGGAGGATGAACTACCCAAACAACCTAGGTTGGCCTCAGACGAACTCTTATGCGTTGCCCAGGTAGGGAGCATCCCCAAATGCCCAGACAGTCCCGGCGGCGTTGATCAAGTAGTAACCGTTGCCGTCGAGCGAGCCGGCCATTGTGGTCACTTGCGGGTTCCGGACGCCTTGGCCGGGCAGTGACCCGTAGTAGGCAGCGTCCCCGAAGTCAAAGACGCCGCCGTCGCTGGCGACGAGCCGGTAGCCCTGGCCGTCGGGTTGGGGGGTCACGCCCACCACAGGCTGGTTGAGATGCTGACTGCCGGTCGATCCGTAGTAGGGGGCGTTGAACGTGAAGATCCCTCCGTCGGAAGCAACCAGCCAATAGCCGCCCGTCCCGTTGTCGGCGCTCATCCCGACGACCGGCTTGTTGAGGCGGGTTCCACCCATTGAGCCGTAGAAGGGCGCGTTGCCGAAGGTGAAGATTCCACCGTCCGCCGCGGTGAGCCAGTACCCGCCACCAATCGGTGTGACTGCCATTCCCACGACCGGTGCGTTTAGACGCATGGCCCCGGTGGAGCCATAGAAGTGGGCGTCCCCGAAGGTGAAGATTCCACCGTCGGCGCCCAGGAGGTAGTAGCCGCTTCGGGAGACAGTCGCGGCAATGCCGATCATCGGGGCGTTGAGCGCGTGGGCGGACATGTCCCCAAGCCACTGCGCTGCTCCGATGGAGGTCACTCCGCCGCTGCGCGTCACAACCCAGTAACCGGGGCACGTCTGGCCGTTGATTCTCGCGGTCATCGCGGCGACTGCCCACGGCTCACCTGCGGCCAGATGGTTAACCCCCGAGGGGCAGGACAAGGACGGCGAAGAGGGAGGACCGGGCGGAACGCTTGTGGCGCCCGGGTATACGACGAAGGTCGTCACCGAAAGCGCAGGGAGAGAGTAGGAGAAGGCGTCACCCGAGAAGGTGAAGGATCCAAGATGAACGGGCGGATTCTGGAACGGGACGGTGGGGTTCTTCTGCCAGACGTCGACCGTGCCTGATGACACGTTTCCGAGAGAGAAGACCCCGGTCTGCGTCACCGAAGGATCCTTGTTCACCACCACGATGTTCTTGGGGTTGTCACTTGCAAAGACATCGACATTCGGAAGAGAGGTTGTGGCGGTGGCCAGCCTGGTGCCGAATCCCGGGAAGAGACCCTCCCCTGTGAACATCCCGTAGCCGTGGTAGGGGGCGTGCGGGTCGTCAAGGTTTTCGAAGACTTGCTGCCCTGTGTCCTGGTCGGTCTGGTATCCCGAGGCCCACTCCAAAGCGTTGCCCTTTGTCCCGTAGAACATCGAAGAGCCGCCATTCGCAATGATGTTCCCCAGGACGTCCGCGCTCCACACGGCGTTGAGATTGGTGTTGGCCTGCAGACTTCCTCCCCAGTCGAGGGCCCACTCGCCGACCTCGACCGATATCTGGGAGGCTCGACTTGGAACCATTTGCTGGATCATCGCCCGCAGGTTGGCCACGTCGGCACCCGTGCCGTGCGCCCATTGGAACAAAGATGACGGCGTGCTGGACGAACAAGTGCTGCAGCCCTGCTGGGGGTAGCCGTGAAAGTCCACGAAGTCGACGCGCGACCCGGACAGCTGGAGGAAGGTCTGGAGGAACGAGGAGTCGTACCAGGCCGTGGTCCCGCCGCCCACTTTGATGCCCGCATCTACCGCCTTCATGGCGTCGTTGTCGGAGTTGAAGTAACCGCTGTATGTGGACACCGTGTAGTTGTTGAGGTCCGGCTCGTTCCCGATGATCCAGTACTTCACGTAGTTGGGCAGGGTGGTGTCGGCGACTCCGGTGCTCGGGTTGACGTTGAAGTGTCTGACTAAGTTCGCTGCGTCCGACGAGGAGATGCTGGTCGGCACCTGGACGACTGGTTGGGCCCCGATTCCCTTGATGCTGCCGATCCACTGATCACCGGTCGGGCCCGTGTCGCAGCCACTTCCGCCGCAAATTATCTTGCTTGTCGGGTTGCCGGGAGTTGAGTAGGTCAGCGCGATCCGCACGTATCGGAGCCCGAGAGCCTTGAAGCGCTGCTGCTCGAGTGGGTCGGTGGCAAGGACGTTGGACGAGGGGTACCCGGTCTCGTCCATCGCCATGGCGTACGGGTTCAAAGGCGTCTGGTTCGTGTAGTCGACGGTTATGTTGGTCGGCTCGGCCGAGGCAGGCGAAGCCTCGTACTGGTACACGAGCGAAGAGAGCATCGCCAGCGTTGCCCCCCCGCAGACGAAAGCAAGGCACTTTCTCAGGGCCATATGGGCTTTTATCGACCGGCCGGCCTCTCAGTTTGAGGGGTCGTTCCAAACCGCGTATCAATCGACCCTCAACGAGAAAGCCGCCTGCGGAAATCGCCGTCCTCGAGCTCAGTTCCACGGCAGTGCGGCTCGCTTGTTCCAATACGTGGCCGAGTCCTCGTGGAGGGCGTAGAGCCGATCGATCAGCTGGGCGTCCAAGTCCAACTGCAGGGCGCCCAGATTGCTCTGAAGTTCCTTTACTGAGGCGGCTCCGCTGAGAACGACATCGGCCCATGGCTGCTTCAGGGCGACCGCAAGCGCCACCGCATCGGGGCTGCTGCCGACTGCGCGGGCTAGCTCCGCGAGTTCGGGTTGATCACCGCGATCGGTAAGTCGACCGTTCGCCAAGGCCTCCTTCACTATTACCCCCAAACCCGCTGAGTGGGCGGTGGCGAGGGCGGCGCCCGCAGATTGCTCCAGGAGATTCCACGTAGCCTGGACGACATCAAATCTCGCGAGAGTAACCGCTTGCTCGATCGTGTCGGCCTGGTTCGGGCCTGTGACCGTCAGGCCGATCGACATCCCTAGATCTCGTAACCGGCCCAGCTCGTCCAACACACCCCTATCGTTCAATACCCCACTCTCGAGTGTCGCCGAATGGATTTGATAGAGCCGGAGACTCGTCCCGAGCAGCTGCTTACTCTCGCTCCACTGTCGTTGCAGAGCTGGCAACGAGAGATCCTTGACCTCATTGACCTTCGCGTCGGTGCGCCAGCCGGCGGTGTAGGTGTAGCCCCATTTCGAGCCGACGGTTATATCTCTGGGGCCCAGGCCTCTTCGTTGGATCCAAGACGCCAAGAAGGCCTCGGCCTGCCCGTACGACCGGGCGGCATCGAAGTAACGGACACCTCCGGCGAACGCTGCGTCGAGGACTTCGACGGCGAGTTCCTCCAAGCCTGTAACGGTCGCGTGGCCAGCGAGATCGGAGGCATGGCCGAGGTTGATATATCCGGGCCGCCCGAGGGCTGCGAGACCAAGCCCGATGCGACTCGCCATGAGCCCGGAGCGACCAAGGGTGACCAGCACTCGAGGCAAAGCTAGACGACTTTCCTCAATCCTCACCCGGTTGGACCCGATAACTCACGGTAGGCGGCTCAAGGGACCCGCGGAGGGACCGCTTATGAATCGCAAAATGATCCGGCACGGGGCCGTCTCTATCCTGGCAGCTCTGGCAATGCCCGGTTGCGCTTCCGGCTCGGCTCGAGGGGCCAACGGAGCAGAGACGGTGATGGTTTCGGCAGCTACCAAGTCCGAGGCGGCGTCCACGTTCCACCTCAGCGCGACCGAGAAGCTCAGCTCCTTGAGCGGCACCCCATTTCTTGCTGCGAACAGTGCAAAGTTGTCGGGTGACGTGGACCTCTCGGCGGACAGCGCCCGCTTGGCAGGCACACTGTTCGGCGCGTTGCCGACGCAAGGGGGCACTGCCCCTCAGGAGATCTCCTTCGAAGTCATCCGAATCGGCGGCGACTCATGGGAGTCGACCACCGGCCTGGGCGGCCTGCTGCAGCTGGGTGGCTCGGTGCCGCCCGGGCACTGGATCAAAGAGGACTCGTCGTCATCGGTGTCTCAGATACCCGATCCAGGAAAGCTGTTTGACGCGTTGAAATCCAGGGCAACGAACGTCCACTTCGTCGGAACCTCTACGGTCGGCGGTGTGGCGACCGACGAGTATCAGTTGCTGGGATCATCCAGCCTCATCGACGCTTTGGGCGGCGGGGGGTCCTCAGATCAATCCGAGACGACAGGTCCGGTCTCGATACAGGTTTGGGTGGACAGGTCGGACTTGGTCCGCCGACTGAGCACAGCGCTCAAGGAAAACATGGGACCGCCGGGCCAGGTCGAGTCCGTGGCACTTACTGTCGATTTCACCAACTACGGGCAGCCCGTGCACATCCAGCCCCCACCGGCGGACCTCGTCTTGCCCAGCTCCTAACGCGAGCCCCACTCAAGCCGGCGTCATCGACCTCCGCCGACCAAGGGAACGAAAGTCCCGCCCTGACAAAAGTCCCAAGTTAATTGTCGAATCCGGCCAGTCTGCGGTGTCGTATTGGGTGAGCGATCCAAAGGAGGCCGGGTGGAGTATCTGTTCGTCATCTGGGAGGGCGGCGCCGGCGCGAGCAAGGCGAAGCGCGACGAGGTCATGGCCGAGATGGGGAAGTACGCGTCCGACCTGGTAGGTAAGGGAAAGCTCAAGGGCGGGGCACCTCTCCAGCCGACGGCTCAAAGCGTCACCGTTCGGAAGCGGCGCGGGAAGGTGAGCACCGTCGACGGACCGTACATCGAGACCAAGGAGGTGATCGGCGGCTACTTCGTCGTCGAAGCCGGGTCTCTTGAAGAAGCCGTCGAAATCGCCAAGGACTGCCCGGCGGCCGGCTACGGAGCGATAGAGGTCCGAGAGCAAATGGAGATGGGCTCGGGAATGGACGCGGGCTAAGGCGTGGAGTTCGTGCTGCTGCTCGGTGGAGACGATGGTTCGGCCGCGTCGGCCTCGGAGCTCGGCCGGCGGACCGGGCTGCTGGCAGCGTGGGTCTCCGACCTGCGCGGCTCGGGCATCGTGCTCGAAGGCGGCAGCATCGACGGCCAGGCGTTGCGGATCAGAACGGTCGACGGCCGCATGAGCGTCCTTGACGTGCCACCCGGCTCTGATCATGTCAGCTCATGGCTGCTGATCGACGCGCCCGACATCGAAGCTGCGGTGGCGATCGCCCGCTCGTGCCCCGAAACGACCCACGGTGAGGTCCGGGTACTGCCGGTCGACCCAAAGGCGCACATCCCGTGAGCGAATCCGGAACCAGGACCGATGCAGGAGCTGCCCTCTCGGCGTGTTTCCGAGACGAGTGGCCCAAGCTGGTCGCCGCGGCGGCCCGCATCACCGGCGACCTCTCGGTAGCCGAGGAAGTCGTCCAGGACGCGATGGCAAGCGCCTTGTCACGGTGGCCGTTCTCTGGAGTCCCTGACCGTCCAGGCGCGTGGCTGCTGACGGCAACGCGAAACCGAGCGATCAACCATGTCCGGGACGAGGCCAGAAGGGCAACACAGATTCAAGCGATCTCCCTCCTCTCGGAACAGGACGAAGAGCCGGCGCCCGGTCTCGGCATCATCGACGATCGGCTCCGGTTGATGTTCACCTGCTGCCACCCGGTGCTGAGCCCGGAAGCCCAGGCCGCGCTCACCCTGCGAATGGTGTGCGGCCTCTCAGTACGGGAGATCGCACGGGCATTTCTCCAGCCCGAAGCAACGATTGCCCAGCGCATCACCCGGGCCAAGCGAACCCTCAACGAATCGGACGTCGGCTTCGAGACACCACCCGAAGATGAATGGCCGCAACGCCTGCCTGCCGTGTTGAGTGTCGTGTACCTCGTGTTCAACGAGGGCTACGCGCCTGCGGATGGCCCCTCCGCTCAAAGGGACGAACTATGCGACGAAGCACTCCGGCTAGGCCGTCTTGTCACGAGTCTCCTTCCCAAAGAGGCAGAGGTGCACGGCCTTCTCGCGCTGATGGAGCTACACGCGTCGCGGCGCGCGACGAGGGTCGACGACGACGGCGACCTAGTCCTGTTGCCCGATCAGGATCGTTCGCTTTGGGATCGACCACAGATCGCTGCAGGCGTTGCGGCGCTCGAGACTGCGCGCGGGCTCGGTGAACCTGGGCCGCTCACCCTTCAAGCCGAGATCGCCGCACGCCACGCGCTCGCAGCCACCTGGGAGGAAACCGATTGGCCCGCGATCGTCGGGTCGTACGACAGGCTTTTCGCGGTAACGGTGTCTCCTGTTGTCGCGCTCAACCGCGCGGTAGCGGTCGCAATGCGCGACGGACCCGAGGCCGGGCTCGCAGAAATGGAGCCTCTGTTCGAGGATCCGACCCTCGACGACTACCACCTCCTGTGGGCCGCGCGGGCGGACTTGTGCCGGCGCTGCGGCAGGTTTTCCCAGGCGGAGCGCGACTACGAGAAGGCCATTGACCTGGCGACCAATCCATCCGACCGCCGCTTCCTCGCCGGCCGGCTCGAACAATGCCGGTCGGACCGGGCTTCGTGACAGCCTGAACTTTTTTCTTGATCCCCTTGGAAGAACACAGACCACCTAACAGAAAGGACAACTGACATGGCCAAGTACCTGCTCGCCTACAAGGGAGGCTCGATGGCTGAGACGCCCGAAGAGCAGCAGAAGCAGATGGAAGCGTGGATGAACTGGTTCGGTTCGCTCGGCGAGGCAGTCGTCGACGGCGGCGCCCCGTTCGGACCCGCCTCGACGCTCGCATCGAACGGTTCGGTCAAAGACGGCGGCGCTTCGGCGCTCAGCGGTTACTCGATCATCAATGCCACCACACTCGCCGACGCGAACGACAAGGCGAAAGGCTGTCCGGTGCTCGCCGGCGGCGGATCGGTCGAGGTTTACGAAGCGTTGCCGATGGGCTGAACCCTCACTCGGATCAACGACGCGTCGATAGCGGAGCGTGCAGGCCGTCCTCGATCAGGTCGAGCGCCTCATCGATCAGATCGTGGAGGCTGCGGCCGCACGACGAACGCACCCACTGAGTCAGCGCGGCACGGAAGGCGGCGACGATCATCGCCGCCGCCGTGCGCGGCAGCAGGTCACTTGCATCCGATCCGATTTGTCTCGCGACGGCGTTGGCGATCGCCTGCTCCCACTGGGTCAGGAACTCGAGATTCCGCGCCGCCAGGTTGATCGGCGTGTCCCGGATCACCTTGGAACGCGCAAGCACCGCGTCTGAGCGGTCTATGTACCACTTCGCCATCTCGTGCATGCCGTCCCGGATGGCCAGCATCGCCTCGTCCGAGTCGCTGCCCTCGAGGGTCTCGGTGAGCCGGGTGTTCAGCTCGGGATAGTCGGCAAGGAGAGCGTCCTCCTTAGTTTCGAAGTAACGGAAGAACGTCCGCCTCGAGACCCCGGCCGCCCTGACGATCTCATCGACGGTCACCCCCTCGAATCCCCGGTCGTGGAACAGCCGGAGGGCGGTGTCCGCTATATCTGCGCGGGCCCGCGCCTTGTTGCGTTCACGGAGGGTCATGGTCTCGGATTCCCCCATGCGTCCATCGTACCGCTAGGGGGTGTATCGGATGTCACACCGGCACTGGGTTGATCTTCGGCTACCAACTGCTATACTGACACTCAGTGCCAACGACATTGGGAGTTGTGCGATGATCGAGATCCAGTCTGCGTTCGTGTCACAGGTCGAGCCGATCGAGTTCGGGGACCTGGCCGACGCGGTGGGCGCCCTGTCGGGCCAGGAGATCACCTCCGGGCGGGCCCGCCTCCAGATCAACGAGCGGTCCGGGAACGGACTCGCCGGAGCCGTTTACTACCGCGGAAGCCTGCGGACCGGCTCGCCGCTGATCCCCACGGTCAAGGTGGAGATCGTCGTCTCGCCCTGGTCGTCGACCAAGAGCGAGATCGGGATCCGCCCGCTCACCCACCTCGGGCGGTTCGACTCGATGCGCTCCAACCGGTTCTACAGCGCAGCCCGCGCGGTCGTGCAGGCCTTGTTCGACCAGATCTTCACCGATCTCTTGTTCGAGGATTCCGCCTCGCTGGTGCTGGCCGCCTAACGGCCATTCCGAGAACACAACTTGTCGCCCTTCCCCCCGGGGCGCAACGAGAGGGCCGCCCTTCCCCCAGGAGCGGCCCTCTTTCCTTTTCTCTAAATACTTCTTCTCGAGTTACTTCCCCTCTTGCTCTTGACCCTCCGATAGCCCGCGTTGAGCGTGCCTGACCCAGCCAGCGCGAGGAGGAGTGCGGCGGTCAAGACCAGCGGGGTCGAGGGATGGCGGTCCGCCGAGGAAAGCCTCGCGTTCAGCCTCGCCGACGAGAGGTTGCCCGGACGCGGGGATGCTTGTTGCGCGGCGACCGTGCCCGTGCTCCCGGAGCCGGGTGCGCTCGCGGCGCGACCGTTGACGAACGTTTGCAAAGGCGTGGCGTGCACGAACGAGCGCGGTTGACCACCGAAGTCATAGGTCCAGGCGCCCCGGCCGTATGCCCCGAGGGTCAGGTACCTGCCGGTCGGGTCGAGCTGCATGCTCCGGTAGGTCACCTGAGGAAGACCGGTACCGAAACGCTTCCACTGGATGCTTGCAGGAGGTGCAGTTGTCGGAGCGGTGAACACGCCGACGTCTGTCGCCACGAACAACTGTCCCTTTCGGAGCGCGATCCGATGAGAATCCGCTTGGGGCAGGTTGCCGGTCAGGTCGGTGAAGTTGTCGCCGCCATCGTGGCTGACCATCACCTTCTGGCCCCCGGTCACCTTGGGATCGGCACCCATGACGATCATCTGGCGCAGGCTCACGTAGATGGTGTTGGGGTCAAGCGGATCGACGGCGATACCGCTCACCTGCTCATGAGGAAGGCCCTTGCTGGCCGCCATGTGCCAGCACGCCGTGGCCAACTCCGCCGCCTTGCACTGCGGCTTGACGTTGGTTGCGATCCTCGGTGTGACGATGGAGGCGTTTTCGACCGAGCCGGTTGCCAACGACGGGCGGCACGGAGAGCAGAACGCCACGTAGCTGACGGGACCGTTGGTGTACACGGTCGAGGAGTCCCACGATCCGTGCGGCGCGGCCGGCGGCGTGAACACCGTCTGCCACGACGAATTCAGCAGCTCCGTGTCGGTCGGGTCGTATGTGTTGGTCTGCGGCCCCTGCGTCGTCTCGTCGACGTTGCCGGCTGCAGCAAGCAGGTGATTGGAATCGTTCGAGTCGACGGTCCAGGGGGAGAGGAACGTGGCTCCCGTCGCGTTGTTCGTCGGGGTGACCGTGATCGTGTGTGCCATGTCGTCGGTGGTGGCCAGGATGGTCTGCCCATCGATGCCGCAGTAGTAGGACTGCGCGTTGGCCCCGGGGAAGACGTACACGCCGTCCCCACCGCACACTTGATAGGCGGTTCCGTTGGGACGAACGTGCGCGACGCCGTTGTCCTGCAAGGCAAGGAGCAACGATCCGTCCTGCAGCCGGGTCACGTCCCAGGGCAGCACCGTCGCGGGTAGCCCGAGTGAGCGCCAAGAGACGTTGTCGAATCCCTGGTACCCGACGCCGGTCGCGTCCGTCACCATGTGGGCGTCCTGTGCCCACCAACCTCCGTCGTTGCCGCTGTAGAGGCGCAGCCCCGTCGGGGTGAACGTGATCGCGGCGCTGTGCTGATCGGGATGGGTGGAGCCGCCGCCGTACTCGGGAATCACCGACGGGCACGCGATCCCGTTGTTGTTCGGTATGGTGTTGAAGTAGGTCAGGAATCCGCACGCGTTGGCGTACTTCTCCATCGCGGTCCAGGTCATCGACGGCACCGGCAGCATCCCGGTCACGTCGTGGAACTCTCCGGTGAAAGCCTCCTCGAGCCCGATGTACACGCGGTTGGGATCCTCCGGGTCGGCCAGAACCCAGTTGTTATAGAACGATTGAACGCCCGCTCCGTACGAGATCGCGTTGCCAGCAGCCGAAGTCGTTCCGCCCGTCGCAGCCGCCAGCGTTTGCGAGGTGGCCTCGAGTTGCCACGTGCTCCCATCGTCCGCCGAGCGGTACAGGCCGTTGAGTGAGGAGTTCCCGTCGAGGCAAACAGGCACAGCGGGCGTGTCGACGCACGTGTGGTTCCCGGACGCCTTGCCCGCGTCCGACACGAGCGCCCAGATGAGGCCCTTGGATCCCGGCACCGTCGAGTAGTCGAGCGTGGTCCGGCCGAACGGATCGGAGCTGGCTCCCGGCCAGGTGAACTGCGACGTGCTCGGCAGGTAGGAGAAGCTCGCGCCGCCGTTCGTCGACCGGTAGAGCCCGTTGCCCGGAGCGATCACGTCGCCACCCGGGTAGACCTTCTTGCCGAACGCGAAGCCGACCGCGGCGGTGACCTCCTGGCCATCCGTCGGGTTGACGACGATCGAGGTCACCCAGCTGCCGAGCGGATGCGCGGCGGGACCGGTGTGGTTGGCGTTGTCCGGCAGAGGTACCTGGTGGAAGCTGAGTCCGTTGTCGGTGGAACGCCACAGCCCGTAGGTCGTGCCCACCAGGACGTCACCCGAGGGAGTAACGGCGATGGAATTGACCCCGTACCCGTGGGTGTTGGCCGACGGCCTGGCCCATGTGCCGCCGCCGTCGTGGCTGACGTACACGCCCGTCCCGGCTGCATCGTCGCTCAAGGTGAAAATGGAAACCCCGGTGCCGGCGTACACCGTCTTCGAGTCGTTCGGGTCAACTGCGATCGCCCCGATCGAGTCCCGCGCCATCTGGCCGTCAGCAATGTTGCGAACGGTGTGGCCGCCGTCGGTCGTCTTGTACAGGCCGCCGATGGTGCCGAGGTAGACCGTGTTGCCCGTCGGGTCGGTGGGATCGACGGCTATGGCAGTCCCGATCCCGTCGACCGGCCCGAACAACTCGTTCCCGCTGCCGATGTTCGGAATGTCGACAACTCCCCCGAACGGTCCTGCGTTGCGCCACGCGTGCCCCGTCGCCTGCAGGCTCGCAGCTTGCTGGGTCAGGTTAAGGAAGGTCTGATCGGTGTTTCCCTCATAGAGCGTCGAGAGGCCCGAGCCCAATGACGATTTGGCCTCCGCGTCAGCCTGCTGATCCCAGTAGGTCCCCGACGGGAGACCCCGGTACTGGCCGTGCCGGGCCCCCAACAGGGACGCCGCCATTCCGGTGGTGAGCCCCACGACCACAACGAACACAACTGCGCGCCACGCCAAACGCCTGCCCATGGACATGTAATTCACCGCCGAGGCCCGAACCTCCTACTTGTTCTGTTCGTCCTATTTATGAAATATCCAGCCCGGTTGGGAAATTTCGAACGGCTGGCCACCCGTATTGGTTTCAGAGCAGCATGGGCGGCATGCCGGAAGCGACGGAACCTGCTCCCAACTCGGGCGCCATAGTCCTTCCGTCGCCCTGCGTCGTCATCCTGGTCGGCCCCGGCGCCTCCGGGAAGTCCACATGGGCGCTGGCCAATTTTCCGCCCGAGTTGGTGGTGTCGAGCGACCGGCTGAGGGCAATGGTCGGATCGGGCGAGGACGACATCGAAGCCAGCGAAGACGCCTTCGACCTGCTCGAGCAGATCGTCCAGCGGCGGCTGGGGCGTCGGCTATCCACCGTGATCGACACCCTGGGACTAAACAGCGAGCGACGTCAGAGGTGGCTGGGCCTGGCGAAGGAGGCTCAGATCCCGTGCGTGGCCGTAACCTTCGACGTCCCGGAGCGCCAGCTTCGAGAGCAGAACCGGAACCGGCCACAGCCTCTGCCGGCCACAGCGATCACGTCCCAGCTGCGGGCTTGGAGGACGGTCAAGGGTTTGATCCCTGACGAGGGCTTCGATCTCGTCATGGACGCTGCGCCGGCGAGGATCGTCGCCGACCAGTTCCGCGAGTCGGTCGCGCACGCGGCGCGACAGTCCGTCGACCCGTTGTCTCTGCGATTCGGACTTCACGTTGGTCAGTTCACCTTCGCCGGCGGGGCGGCATCCACTCGCGGTGCATTGAGGTCACTCGCGTCCGTCGCCGAAGAAGCGGGTTTCGGCGCCATATATGTAATGGACCACTTCCGCCAGATCCCCCAGCTCGGCAGGGCGTGGGAGGACTTCCTCGAGAGCTACTCCACCTTGAACTATCTCGCCGCGGTCACCGAACGCGTCCGGCTGGGAGCGTTGGTCACCGGAATCACCTACCGAAACGTCGCCCATCTCGGGAAGATCGTCGCGACGCTCGACGTGCTGAGCGGAGGCAGGGCCGTCTGCGGGTTGGGCCTCGCCTGGTATCGGGATGAGCATGCGGCTTACGGGTGGGACTTCCCGCCAACACCGGAGCGGTACGAGATCCTGGAAGACGCGCTGCAGCTTTTGCCGGTTCTGTGGGGAGCGGGTAGCCCTTCTTTCGACGGTCGGCGGCTTCACGTCAAGGAAGCGCTCTGCTATCCCAGGCCTTTGCAGGAGCACGTTCCGATCGTGGTCGGCGGAGGCGGCGAACGCCGGACACTCCGGCTGGCCGCGCGGTATGCCGACATGGCCAACGTCATGGGAAGTCTCGAAACAGTTCGGCGAAAACGCCGGGTTCTCGACGCGCACTGCGCGGCGGTGGATCGCGATCCGGCCTCGGTGGAGTTGACCCACCTCTCGACAGCATTAGTCGGGAAGGACGACGACCACCTCGCGCAATTGGTTGACGGGGTACGCGGCCGAGGCGTCGCCAGGCATAGAGCTACCGCGGATCTGAATGCAGGAACCGTCGACGATCACATCGGTCGCTTCCGTGCTCTTGCCGACGCCGGAGTGAAGGAGTCGGTCGTGCGCCTGCCCGATCCGCTCGACGACTCCGTGATGGAGCAGATGTCAAAGGTGATCGCCGCCTTCCGCTGACGATCACTTCAACGATTGGGATCGCGTTCGTACATCGGGCCAGGTCAAGGTTCGTCAACCCATTCGGCGTGGACGACCGTGCGAGTCCCTCGATACCACGGCCACAACGCTTGAGAAAGCTTCGTCGGGTGACAAAGCCCTCCCTAGGGGGCTGCGTGAGTGGGGGGTCAAGACATCCTGACCGCCCCTCTGCCGACATGGAGTGCGCTGCCTCCCGGTCGTCGGCTCCCGTCCTTCCGCGGCTTTGGCGGCTTCGGGTTGGGTTCGAACGCAGTAGTCAGGGCGTGCGCAGCTACGAGATAGCGAACCGCGGCGGGACCTTCGGATTCGTAGGCTGCGAGGGATTGTGTCCGACGACCGTCGGTATCTCCGGGAGCGATATGCGTACGGGTTCGGCGTCGACGGTTGCTTGACATTGAAGCACCCGATCCGTCGTTCCGGGCGGGTTCGGCCGGGCAATAAGGCCGCGGGGGCTGCGTCCAGATTGGGAAATCGGGCGCGCCGGTCGACAGGAGCGAAATACGGTGGCCGTGTGTCCGCGACCCCAATCAGGTCATGTTTCGTCTGCAAGAAACATGCGCTAGGTGGCGACGTCGAAGGTGGTGTCATCTGGTCAGACGACTTGGTGTACGCAGGCCACTGTCATCTTCTTGGCCGAAGTGACATCGCCCTCGGCTGGCTGGTCGTGGAGCCAAAGCGTCATGTGCCCGGCCTCGGCGATCTCAACGCAGACGAAGCGGCAGCGGTAGGAGTCCTGGTCAGCCGCCTCGCCAGGGCGCTGGTAGAGGTGGAAGGGGCCGAACACGTGTACAGCTTCGTTTTCGGCGACGGTCTCGCCGCAGGGCACCTGCATGTTCACCTCATGCCTCGCTATCCGGGCACTCCACGGGAGTTCTGGCAGCAGCGAGTCGTTGGGTGGCCAGACGGGCCAAGAGGCAACGCGGAAGCAACCGAGTCCCTGTCCCGCCGCCTTGCGGGCTACCTGGCTCGATTCACCGACGCCTCGGAGCACACGCTGAGCAACTGATCCGGGCGGAACCCACCACGACAGCGAGGTCGGGACACACGCGCGCCCGACTCGGCCGTCACGGGCAAACTCAGCCCGAGCAATCCGTAGGCTGGAGACGTGGACCGATCCCTTGCGTTGTCGTCGCCGCGCACTGCCGGTCGGCTCGGACCGACACATTCGGCTCGCCTTGAGCTGACTCCAGTCAGCTTCAGTCACCGGGACTCCTTGGCGGCGGTGTTCGCCAAGGAAGAGGTCTGGCGATTCCCGTTCGGACGAGGTCTCACTGGCAAAGAGACCGCCGCGTTCGTCGAATCGCAGGTGGAGCATTGGGACACCCTCGGGTTTGGGTTATGGGTCGCGACGGTCCATGGCCGTGATGCGCCCATCGGGGTCGTCGGGCTGTCCGTCCCAGAGTTCCTGCCCGAGGTGTTAC